>CAYGMX010000270.1:0-4612 GCA_964351055.1 uncultured Loktanella sp.
GCAAAAAGCGCATCTGGGGGTGGATGGCCTTTGATTGGGCGTCACAACCCTTTTACACACTGGGTTTGACATTCATTTTCGGCCCCTATTTCGCAGTGGTCGCCGCTGAATATTTTATGGGGATCGGCCTGGCCGAGGCCGCAGCAAATGCGCGCGCGCAGTGGGTCTGGTCTTTGGGCCAGACGGTCGCAGGCCTGTTGATCGCCTTTACCGCGCCCTTGCTTGGGGCCTTTGCGGATAATTCAGGCCGGAAGATGCCGTGGATCGCGTTTTTCTCTGTGGTTTATGTTATCACGACGTTCATGCTCTGGGGCCTCACGCCGGATGGTGCCACGCTGATCCTGGTGCTGGTGCTGTTCTATGTCGGGTTCTTTGCGGCTGAAAGTGCGCTGAACTTTGTCAATGCGATCCTGCCTTCACTGGGCAACGATCAAGAGGTCGGACGGATTTCCGGATCAGGCGCGGCCTTCGGCTATTGGGGCGGGGTCACGTCGCTGTTTATCATGCTGCTCCTGTTTGCCGAAAACGATCAGGGGGTCACACTGATTGGCAATCCGCCGCTGTTCGGGCTTGATCCGGATTTGCGCGAGGGCACCCGCTCGGTCGGACCGTTCATCGCCATCTGGTACGTGATCTTTATCATTCCGTTCTTCATGTTCGTGCGTGACGACCCGAAGGCGGAACGCAAGTCAACCAAACTTGGCGCGGTCTGGGGTGAGTTGTTTGAAACGCTCCGCACTGTGTTTCACCGCAAGAGCCTGCTGAACTTTCTGTTGGGTTCGATGTTCTATCGCGATGCGCTGAATGCGCTTTATGCCTTTGGCGGTGTCTATGCCGCGCTGGTGCTGGACTGGCAAACGATCCAGATCGGTGTGTTCGGCATCATTGCAGCGATTGCGGCGGCCATCACGACATGGCTTTCGGGTCTGGCCGACCAACGCTATGGGCCCAAACCGGTGATCCGAGTCAGCGTGTGGGTTCTGATCGGGGTTTCGGTCATCATCGTTGGCATGTCACGCGAAGCCATTTTCGGTATTCCTTTGGCCGAGGGGTCGGGGCTGCCTGACATAGTTTTCTATATCTGTGGCGTGTGCATCGGTGGCGCGGGCGGGGCTGTCTATGCATCGTCACGGTCGATGATGGTGCGCCACACCCACCCCGAACGCCCTGCAGAAGCATTCGGCCTGTTTGCGCTGACCGGCAAAGCCACGGCTTTTCTGGCGCCAGCGCTGATCACGCTCTTCACCGTCATGACCGGTAACAATCAATTAGGGTTCCTGCCTGTAATCTTCCTTTTCCTGATCGGGCTTTTCTTGCTACGCTGGGTCAACAAAAACGGAGATCGCGCAGAATGGTCCGCCTTATCGCAGCAGTAATCCTTGTCGCCGGACTTGCCGCCTGTCAGGCAGAAGAGCCGCCGCAGATCAGCATGTCGACGCAAAACGTCAATGACACCCGTGTCGCCAAGTACCTTTTCGGGGCTGCGCCTGCCGGTTCGCCCCAAGCGCCCGAGCCGATTGGGGGATATGCGCGGGGCTGTCAGGCAGGTGCCACGCAACTGGCCGAAACAGGTCCGACGTGGCAGGCCATGCGCCTGTCGCGCAACCGCAACTGGGCGCAACCCAAGACGGTCGATTTCGTGCAGGACCTAAGCCGCTTTGCTGCGACCCAAGCCGGATGGGAGGGGCTTTACATCGGCGATATGAGCCAGCCGCGTGGCGGGCCGATGCTGACAGGTCACGCCAGCCACCAAAGCGGTCTGGATGTGGATGTCTGGATGCTGCCCCCGACCCGGCTTGATCTGAGCGTGGCCGAAAGGGAAAGCCTTTCCTCCATCTCGATGCAACGCGCGTCCGGTGCCTATACAAACAGCAGTTGGACCCCGCAGCACGAGGCGATTGTGCGCGCGGCGGCGTCTGACCCGCGCACAGCACGCATCTTTATCTTTCCGGGCGCGAAAGTCGCCATGTGCAATTCTGCAACCGGTGACCGTAGCTGGCTGAGCAAAGTGCGCCCCTGGTGGGGCCACCATTACCACTTCCATGTGCGGTTGAACTGCCCCGCGGGGGCGGCAGGGTGCGAGGCGCAGGCAGCGCCTCCTGCCGGTGATGGCTGTGATGAGGCGCAAGAGTGGGTCGACCGCATCCTGAACCCGCCACCGCCAGACCCCAACGCGCCGCCACCTGTCCCGCGTGCCGAACTGACCATGGCCAACCTTCCCGGACAGTGCCTCAATGTGTTGAACGCAGAATAAGTGCGGCATCTTCTTTGGCTAATATCGCTGCTTTGCGCCTTGCCGAGCCATGCAGAACCGCAGCTTGTCGGGCACTACGTCTGGGCCATTGACGACCCGCGGTTCGGCGGCTTTTCCGCTATAGAGATGGCACCCGATGGCAGCGGGTTCATCGCCCTGAGCGATCGCGGGACATTTGTCAGCGCCACAGTCACCAGACAGGACGGTGCAATCACCGACATTAGCTTGGGCGGGCTTTATCCGATCTATCGGGGCAACCGCGCGCCCTTGCCACGCGACGAAAGGGACAGTGAAGGCATTGCTATCGGGCAGGATGGAACGATCTTTGTTTCCTTTGAATCCAAACACGGGATACGCAGTTTTGCCGCCATCGACCAGCCCGCCTCGGCTCTGATCACCTCTGAGTTCTTCGAGGGAATGCAGTTGAATTCATCGCTCGAGGCCTTGGCGATCGGGCCTGACGGGGCGCTTTACACAATGCCCGAACGGTCCGGCCTTGCGACACGCCCCTTTCCGGTTTTCCGCTTGAAGGATGGCGCATGGGATCAACCTTTTACCATCCCACGTTACGGCCCTTACCTGATTGCGGGGGCTGACATCGGGCCGGACGGGTTGCTTTATATTCTGGAGCGGGACTTTGCCGGAATCGGCTTTCGGACCCGCGTGCGGCGGTTCGCGCTAGATGGTAGCCAAGAAGCGGTCATTCTTGAGACAAGGCTGCGGACCCATGACAATCTGGAAGGGATCAGCATCTGGGCGGATGAAACTGGGCTCCGGATGACGCTGATCTCGGATGACAATTTCCGCGCTCTTCAACAAACCGAGATCGTTGAATACCGGTTGACGGACTGACCGTGCAGCGGTAGGTCGCGCTGTCCCCGGGTCCGGGGGCCAAGTGCCGCACCCTTGTCAAAACGGAAACATCTTATGACACGCATCCTCCCCGGCGTTATCGCCATGGCCACCATCGTTGTGGCGTCCAATATCCTTGTACAATTCCTGATCCTTGACGGGCTTCTGACCTGGGGGGCGTTCACCTATCCGCTGGCGTTTCTGGTGACGGATGTGATGAACCGCGTCTATGGCGTGGCCGCCGCACGCAAGGTTGTATTCGCGGGATTGGTTGTGGGGATCATCTGTTCGCTGATCGGATCACAGATCATGTTGCAGGGGGACGGTTTTGAATATCCGGCTGTGGCGCTGCGGATCGCGATTGGTTCGGCCACGGCCTTTGCAGTGGCGCAACTGCTGGATATCGCGATCTTTGACAGGTTGCGGCGCGGATCATGGTGGCGCGCGCCCCTTGCCAGCACGCTGGTCGGGTCAACCGTGGACACGGTGATCTTCTTTTCCATCGCATTCGCCAGCGTTTTCAACGGGTTCAGCGCATCTGCGGCGGAAGAGATCATCTGGGCGCAGGACGCTGTGCCTTTCCTGAACGCAGGGCCGCTGGTGCCGCTTTGGGTGTCGCTTGCCGTGGCGGATTGGGGGGTCAAGCTGAGCATTGCTTTGCTCGCTTTGGTGCCGTTTCGCTACATTGTTGGGCGGTTGCAATACGCAAACCTCTAAACGCGATAGATGGTATATTTTTACTTGAAATATACCAGATATGTGGCAACCTCCGACTTAGGCGAAACATTTGAAAGGAGGTGATCCAGTGCATCATGAGGTATTGGAGAAGTGTGTCGGGACAACTTATGGGGGTCAAAGCTAAGGCAGCCCTTGGCTGAGAAGACCATAAGGTGGTGATCCTAACCGACCCACCTCCGTAATTCAGGAAAGGGCTATCCCGCGTCGGGGGTAGCCCTTTTTGTTATGGGTACGGGGTATATGATACAGTGATATGTCTGCCTACACAGGTATTTGGGACAGGATAATGCGGATTAACGACCAGATCGAGATCGCGGAATGGGAGCTGACGGAAAGCTTCACCCGCGCCTCCGGCCCCGGCGGGCAGAACGTGAACAAAGTGTCCACGGCAGTCGAACTGCGCTTCGAGGCCGCACGGTCGCCGCATCTGACCGACGCGGTCAAGGCACGGCTGCGGCGGCTGGCAGGGCAGAAGTGGACCAAGGAAGGCGCGATCGTGATCTTTGTGCAAGAGACACGGTCACAGGCGCGCAACCGTGAAATCGCGCGGGACCGGATGGTGGAGCTGATCCGCAAGGCGCTGGTGGTCGAGAAACGGCGGCGGGCGACAAAGCCGACCTATGGATCGGTCAAGCGGCGGTTGAAGGAGAAAAAGGTGCGGGGGGAAGTGAAGGCGTTGCGGGGAAAGGTTGAGGAGTGACACTTCCGACGGCTTAGACTAAGGATATGATGACAATCATAAATGGTGAACCTGCATGGATCGCGTCG
>CAYGMX010000271.1:0-4575 GCA_964351055.1 uncultured Loktanella sp.
AAGGTGTCCACCGATCGCTTGAGCAGCGATATCCTGCCGCCGGCCGACAGCAGTGCGGGGCGGTCATTTTCCTCAAGGTCCGCAAACCTGTCAAGACTGGGGTGGATTGGAATGCACGGATCAAGGAAAGTCCCATCGGGTACTGTTTCATCAAGCACGGCGACGATGTGAACATCGCCTATCCGGCTTGCCAGCCAGCAGGCCTGCCGCCCAAAACCGCCAGCTCCGAGTATGATGATCCTCTTCATAGTTGTGGCTTTTCTGTCTATTGTTGATATTCAAATGTGAGGTCCTGATTAAGAACCTCTCACAAAGTGCTTTAGATAAGATATCAGCTATATGATGCTTGATGCAGGCAAACAAATAAAGCGTCCCGTTGCGACCAAGGCCGCATTCATCGAAAACAAGCTACCTGATCTCAAAGAGATTGCAGGGCTTCTTGATCGCTGCGCCGAAGTAAACAGCTGGGCCAATCGCGGACCGCTCTATGCGATGCTGCGCGAAGAGTATGCCGCGCATGTCGGACTTGCCGAAGATCTGGTGATGGTCCCTATGGCGAATGGTGGACTGGCCTTGGAGGCGATGGCGCGGCTGCATGACCAAAGGGCAGGCCGCAGGCTGCGGTGGCTCGGTTCGGCTTTCAGCTTCCAAAACCTCGCACGCGGGTATTTTTCACAGATGCAGCTGGTCGGTTGCACAGCGGCCGGACTGATCGACATCGATGCCATCAGGGCATTGGATCCCGATACCTACGATGGAATTGTCGTGACGAATGCTTTTGGACTGCACGATGATTTCACGGCGATTGCGGCTTTCGCCAAAGCCCAGAACAAGGCGCTTTTGATCGATAACGCCGCAGGAATGCATTCAGAAATTCCGAACCTTCCATGGCAATCCTTCAGCTTGCACCAGACCAAGCCTTATGGCGCCGGAGAAGGCGGGCTTGCCGTTGTTCCGTTCGACGACCAAGAGGATCTCTACGAGATTGTAAATTACGGCGCAAAGATGGGAAACTCTCCTGACTGGCTGTTGAACGGCAAGATTTCCGATATCTCTTGCGCCTTTCTGATAGACAGGCTGCGTCGGGTCGATGTCTGGCGACCTCGCTATCTGGCCGCGCGCCAAAGGATCGAAGGGCTTGCGACTGGTTTGGGTTTGGTGCCGCTTGTCAAACCGGACACTGACCTGCCCTTGATGAACCTTCCTTTGCTGGCACCTGTGGCAATCCCCGAAGACCGGATATTGACCACAAACCACATTGTTTTTGCAAAATACTACAAACCGCTGTCACAGGAAAAAACGTCACGGGCGCTTTTTGATCGCCTGATGAATGTTCCCTGCCATCCGGATATGGATCGGGTTTCTGATGAGGCGATCGTGCAAGACATGCGCATCTGTCTTGGTGTTCAGGCACAGGCCTGATCATACAGGCCTGCCGCAGCTTGGGATCAGGGCCCAAGTGTGTTCTGGCGGCCTTTGCAGGTGTGTTCAGTTGAACAGATGCCCAAGATCGGCTTGCGGAACGGCTAGCGCCCTGTGGAGCCAAACAAGCGCTTGAGTGTCCTGCCGAGGTTGCGAAGAATTGCAGGCTTCATGCTTTTGCCCTTGATCACAGCCGATGCGTTGATCGCTGCCGTGAATTGCTGGCGATCAATCCAGGTGGGGCGTTGGCCGCTATTGAGCAGTTCAGTTCTGATTTTCGACCATTCGGCAAGGTGGGTCATCAAGCCTTCGTTCAGTGCAGTAACCGCCTGCTGGGTTTTCGCGGTATCCCCATTGCGTAGGGCGTAAGTCCGCGTGTCGCGGAGCATAAAACTTCGGACAGCCAGATAATGCGCGATCTTGATTTCTTTGCGCATCGCAGGAGTAAGGTTGGTGTTGAGCGATACTTTGACTTCCTTTCCTTGGTTCGTCTGATGCTGGCGCCGGTCCAGCAGTGTTTCATCAAGATAATAGCACCCGCCCAGAAGGGCCGCGCGAAACGGCAGAACATGATCGCCCGCAAACCAATAGGTATCCTGTGTCCACGGCAGAAACTCGTCAATCACGGCTTTTTCAAACGCGAGCGTCGCGCCGGTTTGCTTGGGGTCGAATTTGTGCACAAGTTGAGACAGCTCAAGAAAGCCCGATGCATCGCAATCGGTCAGTGTCGCATAGGGTCTTCCCGCAGCATCAATCAGGCGCGTATTCGAAGAAACCATAGACGCGCCCTGTTGTGTCATTGTCGCGATAAGACGTGACGCTCTTTCGGGGTGGGATACATCGTCGCCATGAAAAGCGACGATATGCTTTGCGGATGCTCTTTCAGCCAGCGCCATAATGTTGCCTGACCCCAGATTTCGTCGGTTGCGTGACAGCGTGACTTTGTGATGGCTGTGGTTTTCCTTTGCGACCCCTTTAATGATTTCGAACGTCCGGTCGTCGGAACAATCATCTGCTACCAGTATTTCTGATGCGGCGCAGTTCTGATTGAACACAGAGAGCAGGCTTTCGCGTATATACGCAGCCTGATTGTAGGTAGGCACGATGAACGTCGCAAAGTAATCGGTATTCAACGCCGCAACTCCGTTTCACCGCAGAGTCATGACAGATTTGGCGACGCAGGGTCAATTGCTTTTGTTGCAAAGTCACTTTGTGCAAGCGCCGCACCGGAAGCGCGTTGAGCAGGCGCGGCGTGGTTCCTTGCCGCCAGCCGCGATCCGTGCTTGCCAAGGCATGTGGCGTCTGTGTCGCCGGTCCTCTTGGATCGTCATCTCCGACCTCAAGGCAGGCCTGCGCTTTACCGCTCCGCCCGTACATCGCGGACCCATGCCACCAGTGTGGCGCGGGCCTCTGCATCCATTTGCAAGGCGTTGGGTGGTGGCATTGCAAGGCTGACACCAGCCTGCAAATAGATTTGGCCGGCGTGTCGCGCGACATCGGCAGGGGTTTCCAGATACACACCCTTGGGTGCCCATTGCAGACTGCCCCAAACCGGTTCACGCGCATGACACATAGAGCAATGACCGATGACCGTATCAAAAGCCGCGTCAAAGCTTGCGGCGGTCACAAAATTTTCTTCGTATGCGGTCAATGGACGGGCCTCGGCCTCTTGCCATGTCTCGCCATCGCGGACGGTTGACAGCCAGGCGATCACGATTACGAGCACAACGGTGACCGCCCAAGTCCAATGTGGCCCTTTGCCGGTTTTGTGCAGGGTGTTGAAATAATGCCGTATTGTGACGCCTGTCAGGAAAATCAGGCTACCGATGATCCATGCATATTGCGTTCCAAAAGCCAGCGGGTAGTGGTTCGAGAGCATCAAGAACACGACAGGCAGCGTGAGGTAGTTGTTGTGTGTCGAACGGACCTTGGCAATCTTACCATATTTCGCATCCGGCGTGCGGCCCGCCTTGAGGTCGGCCACGACGATGCGCTGGTTCGGCATAATCTGAAAGAACACATTGGCCGTCATGATCGTGGCTGTAAAAGCCCCAAGATGCAGCAGCGCCGCGCGCCCCGTAAAGACTTGGTGATACCCCCACGACATGGCGACCAAAATGACGAACAGAAGCAGCATCAGGACAGTGGGTTTCTCGCTCAGCCTTGATTTGCACATCGCGTCATAGGCCAGCCAGCCAATCGTGAGCGAGACGCCAGAGATCACGATGCCCTGCCAAAGAGACAGGTCCGCCTTCGTTGGGTCCAGCAGGAACAATTCGCCCCCGACCCAATAGACGATCATAAGCAGGGCCGCACCGGACAGCCATGTCGCGTAACTTTGCCATTTGTGCCAGGTCAGGTGCTGGGGCATTTCGGCGGGGGCCACCAGATATTTGGTGGTGTGGTAAAAGCCGCCGCCGTGAACCTCCCATTCTTCACCGGACGCGCCTTGGGGCAGCGCGGGTGACGGTCTTAGCATCAGGTCAAGCGCGATAAAGTAGAATGACGCCCCGATCCATGCCATCGCCGTGACGACATGTAACCAGCGGACCGAAAAACCGATCCATTCCCATATGATTGCCAGATCGTACATCCCAACCTCCCCTGAATCCTGTTCCAGTTCATGCTAGGCGCGTTCAATTTGTTCTGGTATCACTGCTAAACACCAAGCAGCATCAAAAAAAACAAGATAATGTCATACCTTGAAAACATCCGGACATTTGTGCGCGTCTACGAGTTGGGCAGCATGTCCGCTGCCGCGCGTGACCTGCGCATTTCGCCTGCGGTCACGTCATCGCGCATTTCACAACTCGAAGACCGGCTCGGGGTCCGGCTGTTTCAACGCACCACCCGCAACCTTTCGGCGACCGAACAGGGTAAGGCATTCTACGGCGGGGCCTGTCAGGTTCTTGAATCGGTGGAACTCGCCGAGGCACAGGTCGTCGATATTACCGATCACCCCCGTGGCGCGCTTTTTGTTGCCGCCCCCTTGGGTGTCGGCAGGCGGTTGATCGCCCCGCAGGTTCCGGACTTTCTGGCAAAGTATCCGGATGTGAACATGCGGTTGCGGCTGACAGACCGAAAGATTGATCTGACCACCGAAGGTCTGGATCTGGCGTTTTTTCTGGGCCAGCCGGAGGACAGCAACCTGCG
>CAYGMX010000272.1:0-4565 GCA_964351055.1 uncultured Loktanella sp.
CTTGGAGCACAACTCGCCTCCGGGCCCGGAATCAAGACACTGCTTGGGTTGTCTGCCGCCGATCCTGTCCCTGCTGGCCGGATTTCTGCAGTCAAGATGGGCACGACTGTGGCCACCAATGCCTTGCTGGAACGCAAGGGCGAACGCACGCTCTTGATGATTACCAAAGGCTTCGGCGACCTATTGCGCATTGGATACCAGAACAGACCCGCCCTGTTTGACCTTGAAATCAAACTGCCTGAATTGCTCTATGAAGACGTGATAGAAGTCGAAGAGCGTGTCGGTGCCGATGGTGAAATCATCGCGCCACTCGACACCCGCCATGCACGTGCGGCATTGTCACAAGCCTATGGCAAAGGTTTCCGTTCTGTCGCCATTGCCTTGATGCACGGCTACAAATACACCGATCATGAAAGACAACTGGGCGCGATGGCACGGCAAACAGGGTTCGCCCAAGTGTCGCTAAGTCATGAAGCCAGCCCTTTGATCAAACTGGTATCGCGCGGTGATACAACAGTCGTTGATGCCTATCTGTCACCGATTTTGCGGCGCTACGTGGAACAGGTTGCAACCGCGCTGAATGTGGCGAGTGGCGGCTGCGACAGCCTGATGTTCATGCAATCCAACGGCGGGTTGACCGACGCGCAGATGTTCCAAGGCAAGGATGCGATCCTGTCCGGCCCTGCGGGGGGCGTTGTCGGTATGGTGCGCACAGCCGCTGACCACGGATTCGCGCGGTTGATCGGCTTTGATATGGGTGGCACGTCCACCGATGTCTGCCACTATGCCGGAGACTTCGAGCGCAGCTTTGAAACCGAGGTTGCAGGTGTGCGGATGCGCGCGCCGATGATGTCAATCCATACGGTCGCAGCGGGGGGTGGTTCAATCCTGTCCTATCGGGATGGCCGGATGCAGGTTGGTCCCGAAAGTGCAGGCGCCAATCCTGGCCCCGCCGCTTATCGCCGAGGCGGGCCCCTGACCGTGACCGATTGCAACGTGCTTCTGGGCAAGTTGCAGCCTGACCAGTTTCCGCCAGTTTTTGGGCCGGATGCGGACCAGCCGCTGGATGCTGACATCGTACGCCGCAAGTTCGCTGCGTTAGCCGCCAAGATCGGTGGCGGGAAATCTGTGGAAGAGATCGCCGAAGGTTTCCTGCGCATTGCTGTCGAAAACATGGCCAATGCGATCAAAAAGATCAGCGTGCAGCGCGGTTATGATGTGACCAAATACACTATGAACTGCTTTGGTGGCGCGGGCGGGCAACATGCCTGCATGGTGGCCGATGCCTTGGGGATGGAAAGTGTCTTTATCCATCCTTTTGCAGGCGTCCTCTCTGCTTTCGGGATGGGTCTTGCCGATGTGCGGGCCATTCAGGAATATCAGCTGACCGCCCCGATCACCGATCATGCTGCCGCGCAAAGCGCTATGGAAACTTCGAAAGAAAAGGCGCGCGCAGAGGTTCTGAGCCAAGGCATCGCCGCTGAAAACATCACGCTTGTCACGACAGCCCATATTCGCACAGACGGGGCGCACCAGACGCTCGCGGTGCCCTTTGGATCCCCCGCTAACATGACGACCGACTTTGACGAAGCACACCGCCAGCGGTTCGGCTTTGTGCCGGACTATGAAGATCTGGTCATCGATCTGCTGACCGCAGAGGCGATCGGTGCCACTGGTGAACAGGTGGCGCTCCCGCATCAGGCGCAGGTAGCCGTCAACCCGATGACCGCGCGCATGTTCACCCAAGGCGCATGGAGCGATGTCCCCCTCGTCGACCGCTTTGCACTTGCGTTGGGCCAGACAGTCACCGGCCCCGCCATTATCACGGAACCCACAGGCACCAACATTCTGGAAGACGGCTGGCAGGCCGAAGCCGTTGCGGGAGGCAGCCTCGTGCTGCGCCGCGTTATCCCGCTGTCGCGCGCCGAAGCGATCGGGACGACCGTTGATCCTGTTATGCTCGAGGTCTTCAACAACCTCTTCATGTCCATCGCCGAACAGATGGGGGCCACGCTTGCCAACACCGCCTATTCCGTCAACATCAAGGAACGCTACGATTTTTCCTGCGCCATCTTTGACGCAAGCGGCGATCTGGTGGCGAACGCACCCCATGTTCCGGTGCATTTAGGGTCTATGTCGGAAAGCGTGCGCACTGTTCTGAAACAAAACAGCGGCAAGATCCGCCCTGGTGACGTGTTCATGATGAACAATCCCTACAACGGTGGCACCCATCTACCGGATGTGACCGTGATCACACCGGTGTTTGACGATGCCGGTACTGACATCATCTACACAGTCGCGTCACGCGGGCACCATGCCGATATCGGGGGCACTACACCCGGTTCAGCCCCGCCCGACAGCCGCAACATCACACAAGAGGGCGTGCTGATCGACAATTTCCTGTTGGTCAAGCAAGGCGTATTGCAAGAATCCGCAGCGCGCGCATTGCTGGGCTCTGGGCCGTACCCTTGCCGCAATATCGATCAGAACATGGCTGATCTTGCCGCCCAGATCGCATCGAATGCCACAGGGGTTGCTGAACTGACAAAGATCACCCGCCAGTTCGGCCTGTCTGTCATTCATGCCTATATGGGCCATGTGCAGGACAACGCCGAAGAAAGCGTGCGGCGGGTTCTGGATGTGCTGCATGACAGCGCCTTTACCTATCCGCTGGACAGCGGTGCGCAGATCAAGGTCGCGATTGCTGTTGATAAGAGCGCGCGCGAGGCCACGATTGATTTCACAGGGACGTCGGCACAGGACGAATTCAACTACAACGCGCCTCTGGCGATCTGCCATGCGGTTGTTCTTTATGTATTCCGCACCTTGGTTGGCGCGAACATCCCGATGAACGAAGGTTGCCTGAAGCCGCTCAAGATCATCGTGCCCGAAGGCACCATGATCAGCCCCCGCGCGCCTGCCGCTGTCATTTCAGGGAACACCGAAGTCAGCCAAGCCATTGCCGATACGCTCTATGGCGCCTTGGGGGTGATCGCGGGTAGTCAGGGCACAATGAACAATTTCGTCTATGGCAACGCGACCCATCAAAACTATGAAACGATCTGTGGAGGCACAGGGGCAGGGGACGGATTTCACGGGGCCAGTGCTGTGCATAGCCACATGACGAATACGCGCATGACTGACCCCGAAGTCCTCGAGACGCGTTTTCCGGTGCGTGTTGACGCATTTTCGATCCGGCGCGGTTCTGGCGGCAAAGGCCGGTTTTCAGGCGGTGATGGCATCGAGCGCAAGCTGAGGTTCCTCGCGCCGATGACGGCCACAGTCTTGTCCTCGCATCGCGTCACAGCACCCCACGGGGCGTCAGGCGGCGGCGCAGGGGCAACGGGCGAAAATGCAATCGAACGGGCCGATGGGCAGGTCGAGGCGCTCTTGGGCAATGATGTGGCCCAAATGGATGTGGGCGATGTGTTTGTGCTCAGGTCACCGGGTGGGGGCGGATTTGGCTCAGCAGGGTAAGGTAAGGTGTGGCGGCAGTAGTCGATGCGAACCCTGTCTAATCGCTTTTCGATGGCGTCCAGCTTGGCCAGAACCTCGTCGCGGTAGGCATCGGTCGCGGCGTTGCCTTCTTCTGCATGGGCGTCCTGCATCGAATTGACGATCAGACCAACCAGCAGGTTTACGACAGCAAAGGTCGTGACCATGATGAAGGGCACAAAGAACGCCCAGGCATAGGGGTAGACCTCCATCACCGGGCGCACGATGCCCATCGACCAGCTTTCCAGCGTCATGATCTGGAACAGGGTATACCCTGACTGGCCCAGCGTGCCGAACCATTGCGGAAAGCTCGCACCAAAAAGTTTGGTCGCCATGACGGCCCCGATGTAGAACACGATCCCCATCAACAGGAACACGGACCCCATGCCAGGCAAGGCGGTTACAAATCCTTCGACCACGCGGCGCAGGGATGGCACAACAGAAATAACGCGCAAGACCCGCAGTATGCGCAGGGCGCGCAAGACGGACAGGCCGCCATTGCCGGGCACCAGCGACACGCCGACAATGATGAAATCGAAGATGTTCCAGCCATTGCGGAAGAAGCTCAGGCGCTGGGCAAACAGCTTGGCCGCAAGTTCAATGACAAAGATTGTCAGACAGATGCTATCAAGCAAAAGGATCAGTGGCCCCGCTACGGCCATGATCGATTGCGATGTCTCCATGCCAAGGATGATGGCATTGAATATGATCACTCCGACGATGAAATTGCGCACCCATGCGGTCTCAAGCAATGTGGCGGTTTTCTGACGAAGTGACATGCAGTTGGCCTCTGATCTGGAGCGCTCAAGATATGGGTTGTTTGCAACACATCGGCAAGGGTGATTGCCGCAGTGCACTTGTGCTGGACGAAGATCGCCCGACCTGCGCAACCTATGCTCAAAAAGTGAGCCTTACATGTCGATAAACCCGCGCTTGATCTTTCGCTGGACTGCGTTTCTGCTGGCAGGCGGCTATTGCCTGCGCATGTTGATTTTCGGCAGTTGGGACGGTTTTGCAGGGCCATTCCGGTTTCTGACGGTCTGGGCGTTGTTCTGTTCGTTCTTTGCGTT
>CAYGMX010000273.1:0-4562 GCA_964351055.1 uncultured Loktanella sp.
CCCATGATCGGCTTTTCAACAGAATGTACACCATCGCTTTACAACCCCATGGGGATGAAAGGCTGTGGCGAGGCAGGGACCGTGGGCGCACTGGCCGCCGTCAGCAATGCGGTCATAGACGCGCTTTGGGATGTCGGGGTGCGCGAGGTTGCCATGCCGTTCACGCCGCACCGCATCTGGCAGGCGATCCAAGAGGCAAAGGATAACAGTGCAGCTGCGTGATTGGTTCTTTGGGCTATTTGGCAGACGGCCTCGGACAGAGGAAGGCGGGGTCCGCCATCGGGGTCCGGCGACACATGTGGTTATTCTTGACGGGACCATGTCATCGCTGGAGCCGGGCCGGGAGACCAACGCAGGGCTGACTTTCAAGCTCCTTAAGGAGGTAAGCCGCAAGGCAAACCTGACGGTCTATTACGAGGCAGGGATCCAGTGGCGCGATTGGCGCGGCACATGGGGTGTCATGACCGGCAAGGGTATCAACCGTCAGATCGAGCGGGCCTATGGCGTGGTCGCGTCAAGGTATCGCCCCGGCGATCAGATCATCCTGATCGGATACTCGCGCGGAGCCTATGCGGTGCGGTCGCTGGCTGGCGTAATCGATATGGTGGGCCTTGTCAGGCACGATTGCGCCACAGTGCGCGCGGTAAGGCAGGCCTACCGGCATTATCAGACAGGGGCGCGCAGTCTTTATGCCGATGATTTCCGAAGGATCTATTGCCACGCCGATGTCGTGATCGAAGCGGTGGCGGTCTGGGATACTGTCAAGGCCCTTGGGCTACGTCTGCCGATTGTCTGGCGCTGGGCGCAAGCCACCCATAATTTCCACAACCACTCGCTCGGGCGGCATGTGCGCCACGGTTTTCATGCGCTCGGGCTTGATGAACGCCGCGAGGCCTATGCGCCGGTGATGTGGGAGCGTCCCGAAGGCTGGACAGGGCATATGGAGCAGGTCTGGTTTCGCGGCAATCATGGCGACGTGGGCGGACAGGTCTGGGAACGCCCCGCCGCGCGCCCGCTTGCGAATATCCCGCTGGTGTGGATGCTGGACCGGCTGTCAGATTGCGGTGTGCCCCTGCCTGCGGACTGGCGCGGACGATTTGCGCAGGATGTCACGGCCCCCTCCATCGGCAACTGGCACGGCTGGGCCAAGATTTTCCTGTCGCGCCGTCGCAGGATCATCGGGCGGGACAAATCGGAACGGCTCCACGAGAGTGTGCAGGGGCAGATGCCCGATAGTGCGCCCCTACCGCAGTTTCATAATCAGGCAAGTGGCTGACCCCGTCGCATAAAGCTTGCCACTGCTCGCATCCCTGATCTCGCCATGTGCGACGCCGGTCGAACGGCCAGCGTGGTCAATGATGCCTGTCGCCAGAATAGCAGCACCCACAGGGATCGCGCCGGTCAGGTTCACCTTGTATTCCAGCGTGGTATAGACGGATCCCTTGGGCGTCATCGTCATGACCGCGCAGGACATGCAGCTATCCAGCAAGGTGCCGTACCAGCCGCCATGCACCCCGCCTGCGGGGTTGGTATGTTCGAAAACAGGTTTGCCGCGAAAGACGACCTTACCCGCTTCCACGCTTTCCAGCGCATAATTCATAAAGGCCGAGATCGGCGGGCGCGAGACCTGGCCATCGCGCATCGCTTGCATGAATTCCAGCCCTGACATGGACAGCATGGTGTCCAGATCAGGCATCTGGTCGGGGGACGTGGCAGTAAACATCGGGCCTCGGACATGGTTTGCCCCGAAGCTGGCGATTTAGGCTACGTTTTGCAACCGTAGTTTTGGGGTGATGCCCAGCGCATGGCAGATGTCGCGGCTGAGTTCAGGCCGGTTGAGTGTATAGAAATGCAGGTGGTCAACGCCGCCTGCCAGCAGATCGTCGCACAGCTCTGTCGCGATGGCCGTGGCGAGCAGGTCGGTCGTGCCGTCGCGGGTGGCATTGGTGAAGGCATCCGCGATCACCTGCGGAATATGTGTGCCGCACTGGGCCGCGAATTTCTGTGTGCCGGCCCAGTTTTCGATGGGCAGGATGCCCGGAATGATTGGCGCGTCGATCCCCGCTTTGATGCAGGCATCGCGGAAGCGGAAGAAAGTATCAGCCTCGAAGAAAAACTGCGTGATGGCCGATGTTGCGCCCGCGTCAATCTTGCGCTTGAGGAACGCGATATCGGCGGCTTGATCAGCGGCTTCGGGGTGCTTTTCAGGATAGGCGCCCACACGGATCTTGAAATGACCTGTGTCCGCCAAGGCTGCGATCAGATCGACGGAACTGGCAAAGCCTTCGGGGTGTGCTGTGAACTTGGTTGCGCCTTTGGGGGCATCGCCGCGCAGGGCCACGATCTCGCTTACGCCCGCATCGGCATAGCTTTGGGCGATCTCCAGCGTTTCGGCCTTTGTCGCGTCGACGCAAGTGAGGTGTGCAGCCACGTTCAAGCCGCTGGTTTTGTGAATGGTCGCCACCGCTTCATGTGTCAGTTTGCGGGTCGTGCCGCCAGCACCATAGGTGACCGATACAAAGCGTGGGTCCAGCGGAGCCAGTGTGTTGACGCAGTCCCAAAGCCGGAATGACCCTTCAAGGGATTTCGGCGGAAAGAATTCGAAAGAAACGGTCGGGACAGACATGGCGCACCTCTTGCTTGATTTGCACTTCTCTCACCTCTATTGAGATGAGGCAAATTCATAAACCTCACTAACGTAATGAGGATCGCTCACATATGCATATCGAGTTCCGGCATCTGCGCACCATCAAGGCAATCCATGACACCGGCGGGTTGGCCCGTGCGGCGGATCAGTTGAATATCACGCAGTCGGCTTTGTCCCACCAGATCAAGGGAATCGAGGATCAGGCCGGAGTCGAACTGTTCGTGCGCCGCTCCAAGCCGCTCAAGCTATCGGCGGCGGGGATGAAGATGTTGGCCGCCGCCGAAAAGATATTGCCGCAGGTTGCAGCATTGGAAGAAGAGTTTTCGGGGCTGGTCGCGGGTAGCGCGGGGCGTCTTCACATCGCGATTGAATGTCACGCCTGTTTTGAATGGCTGTTTCCGGTGCTGGAGCAGTTTCGCAAAGCATGGCCCGAGGTCGATGTCGATATCCGTCCGGGGCTGGCGTTTGACGCACTGCCAGCGCTGCGCAAGGAAGAGGTCGATTTGGTCGTTTCATCCGACCCCGAAGACCTGCCCGAAACCGATTTTACGCCGCTTTTCGACTATGAACCCGTGTTTGTTGCATCTTCGGTGCATCCTCTGGCCCAGAAGGATGTGATCGAGGCAGAGGATTTCCGAGGAGAGACCCTCATCACCTATCCGGTTGACCGCGCGCGCCTTGATATCTTTTCGCAGCTTTTGACCCCTGCCAAGGTTGAACCTGCCGCTGTGCGTCAGGTCGAACTGACGGCGGTGATCCTGCTGTTGGTTGCCTCCAACCGCGGGGTCGCAGTCCTGCCGGACTGGGTCGTGCGCCAAGTGCGCTACAGCTCTGATTACGTGACCAAACCGCTGACCAAAGCGGGCATCACCCGCAGGCTCTATGCGGCAACGCGGGCCGAGGATACCAGCCGCCCGTTCATGGCCCATCTGATCCGCTTGGCCCGTCAGGAAGCGGTGAAACTGCAACGCGCCTGAGGGCCTTGCCTCGCATGGCATAGGGGCCTATACGCCGCGCTTGATCCCGAACCAAGGACGGACCTGATGGCTGGCAGTGCAAACCTGAACGTAATGATGAAAACCGCCCGTAAAGCGGGGCGTGGGTTGCTCAAGGACTTCGGCGAGGTCGAAAACCTGCAAGTCAGCACCAAAGGTCCGGGCGATTTTGTCAGCCGTGCCGACAAGGCCGCCGAGGCGCTGATTCAGGAAGAACTGATGCACGCCCGCCCCTCCTATGGGTTTATGGGCGAAGAAGGCAAAGAAATCGCAGGCGAGGACCCCACCCGCCGCTGGATCGTTGATCCGCTGGATGGGACCACGAATTTTCTGCATGGTCTGCCGCATTGGGCCGTGTCCATCGCGTTGGAACACAAGGGACAGGTCGTTGCGGGCGTTGTCTATGATCCGGTGAAGGACGAGATGTTCTATGCCGAAAAGGGCGGCGGCGCGTGGCTGAACGAAAGCCGTTTGCGTGTGTCCAGCCGCCACAAGATGATCGAGAGTATTTTCGCCACTGGCCTGCCTTTCGGTGGCAGGATGGATTTACCCGAAACGCTGCAAGATCTGGCCCGTCTGCTGCCCGCCTGTGCAGGTGTGCGTCGGTTCGGGGCTGCCGCTTTGGATTTGGCCTATGTTGCCGCAGGGCGCTATGACGGCTATTGGGAGCGTGGTTTGCACGCTTGGGACATCGCGGCAGGGCTTGTGATCGTCCGCGAGGCTGGCGGGATCGCCGAGGCGCTGGACCCCGCAGAAGATATCTTTGGCAGTGGACAGATGATCTGTGCGAACGAGCCGATATTCGAGACTTTTGCCAAAGTCATCCGCAAGTCCTAGCGCCGCACAACCGGAACCGAACTGCGGGAATAGGTCGCCTCGGGGTGCGGCGGGTGCCCGTGGGTTTGCCGCCAAAAGAGCGT
>CAYGMX010000274.1:0-4562 GCA_964351055.1 uncultured Loktanella sp.
CTACGGGCCGGTGTTGGCCGGTGGTCGCCTGATCGTGACCTCGTCTGACGGGCAAATCCGCCAGTTCGATCCGGCCTCTGGCGCGCTTTTGGGTGCGATTGACTTGCCCGGCGGCGCGGCCTCCGGTCCCGTGGTTGCGGGACAGACGCTGTACGTTCTGAGCAAGACAGGCCAATTGCACGCTTTCCGTTGATCCCGATATGGTGTACCCGCGCGGCTTAGACCCGTCAGGAGCCAAGACATGAGTTTCACCCTCGCCATCGTGGGGCGCCCCAATGTGGGCAAATCCACTTTGTTCAACCGGCTGGTTGGCAAGAAACTGGCGCTGGTCGATGACCAGCCGGGCGTAACCCGTGACCTGCGCGAAGGCGAGGGGCGCATTGCCGATTTGCGCTTTACCGTCATTGACAGTGCGGGACTGGAAGAGGCGACAGACGATAGCCTGCAAGGCCGGATGCGCCGCCTGACTGAACGCGCGGTTGAAATGGCCGATGTGTGCCTTTTCATGATCGACGCGCGGGCGGGGGTATTGCCCGCGGATGAAGTCTTTGCCGATATCCTGCGCAAAAAGAACGCCAACGTCATTCTGGCGGCCAACAAGGGCGAGGGCCGCGCGGCGGATGCCACGATCCTGGAGGCTTATGCGCTTGGTCTGGGCGAGCCGATCCGCATGTCTGCCGAACATGGCGAGGGGATGGGCGAATTGATGGATGCGCTGCGACCCTTGGCGATGGCCTTTGAGGAACGCGCCGCTGCGGATGCGCCAGAGGTTGATGTCGATGTGGGCGACGATGATGAGGATGCACCCCGTATCCCGACCAAGGCAAAACCCTTGCAGATCGCTGTCGTGGGCCGCCCGAACGCGGGAAAATCGACGCTGATCAACAAGATCATCGGTGAAGAGCGTTTGCTGACCGGCCCGGAGGCGGGCATCACCCGCGATGCGATCTCGGTCCAGCAGGAGTGGGCGGGGCCGGATGGTGTGCCCGTGCCGATGCGGATCTTCGATACCGCCGGTATGCGCAAAAAGGCCAAGATTCAGGAAAAGCTGGAAAAACTGTCCGTGTCCGACGGCCTGCGCGCGGTCAAATTTGCCGAAGTGGTTGTTGTCTTGCTTGATGTGGAAATCCCTTTCGAGCAGCAGGATTTGCGCATCGCTGATCTGGCCGAGCGCGAAGGCCGCGCTGTAGTGATCGCCGTCAACAAATGGGACACCGAGGACGACAAGCAGGACAAGCTCAAGGAACTCCGCCAAAGCTTTGAGCGGCTTTTGCCGCAGTTGAAAGGTGCGCCTTTGGTGACGGTTTCCGCCAAGACTGGCAAGGGGCTGGATCGTTTGCAACAGGCGATCATGCGCGCCCATGAGGTCTGGAACCGCCGGATCACAACCGCGCAGTTGAACCGCTGGCTGGTCGGTATGCTGGAACAGCACCCGCCACCCGCACCGGGCGGCAAGCGGATCAAACTGCGCTATATGACCCAAGTCAAAACGCGACCACCTGCCTTTGTCGTGATGACATCGCACCCCGATATGATGCCGGAAAGCTATAAGCGTTACCTTATCAACGGGTTACGGGCCGATTTTGACATGCCGGGCACGCCGATCCGGTTGTTCCTGCGCGATCAGGGTGACAAGAACCCTTACAAGGACAAAAAGTCCTCGCAGCCTTCGCGCCTGTCAAAGCACCTTAATAAGGGGTCGGGCGACCGCTAGCGCGCGTTGCGACCATCACCGCGAGCAGGACGAGTATTCCCGCTCCGGCAAGGGTGGATACGGTCCAGACGTCGGTGCCATTGGCCACGATGATCCCGACCAGCGCCCAGATCACGGTCAGACCGTATGCAGGAGCCTTGGCACGCAACATGACCGGCAGTGCGACCGCCAAGGCGCCGATGATGCCGATGTAGGCCCAGCCCATCTGATCGGTCAGCGCACCATATCCTGCTGCTGTACTGCCAAGCGACACGAAAGACGCCGCCGTGAGCCAGCCTGCGTAAATGCCTACGGGCACTTTAAACCACCATATGTCCTTTTGGGGCGCGCGCAGAAGGGCCATGATCGCGCCCGCTGCCATCACGAAGATCAGCACCGTCGCCCAGACCGCACTTGCATTGGCCACGGCAAGCCAAGGTGTGCCGACCGCAAGACTGACGATCAAAGGCTGACGGGCGCGGTTCCATGCAGGGTTCGTCTTGCGCTTGCCGATGCCAAACACCGCCGAGACGACAAGCCAGCCATAGATCAGGCCCCAGATCGCGAATGCATAGCCCGCGGGCTGCACCGGCGGGTCGATTTGCGGGATCGGCAGTTGATCCGCGCGAAACCCGCTGAACGGCGAGGTCAGTGCAGGTGAGATCACAAAGGAAAGCGTAAAGATGAGGGTGAGATAGGCGTAAATCTGTTTCATAGCCCTCATATACAGCATTGCATGCGCAAGTTGTATCGGAAAGGTCGGGAAAAGCCGACTTGTCCGGTGCTTGACCTTGCGTCAGCATGAAGTGGCGCAAAAGGGGAACATTGCCATGAAACGGATTGCGATTTTCATTGACGGGACATGGAACCGGCCCGATGCCGCGCATCCTACAAATGTGGTGCGCCTGTCGCGCTGCGTGTTCGGCAGTGATGCCCAAGGCAACACCCAGCAGGTCATCTATTCCCCCGGTGTTGGGTCCGGCAGCGGCAACAACTGGCTGGGCAAGAAGATGGACCGGCTCTTTGGCGGCGCCTTGGGGTGGGGACTGACCAATATTATCGAAGATACCTATCGCAATCTGGTTTTTGCCTATGAACCGGGGGACGAGATTTATATTTTCGGGTTCTCGCGGGGCGGTTTTGCGGCGCGGTCGCTGGCCGGATTGATCCGCTCTTGCGGTATTCCGCCCCGCAGGCATCTGAACCGTATCCCCGAAGCGATGGCGCGCTATGTCAGTCGCAAGCCATCAACGAAACCCGACGATCCTTCAAGCTATCTGTTCCGCGAGGAATTCGCGCCCTATACCGCGACCAGCCCTGCCGAATTCAAATGGCGGCGTGATCGCGGCGAAACCGAAGCGATCTTGCTGAATATCGTCTATCTGGGGATATGGGATACGGTTAAGGCGCTGGGTATTCCGGCCTTTGTACCAGGGGCTGCGGGTTTTAATGCGAAATACCAGTTCCACGATGCCGACCTGAGCCGGTCGGTCACTGCCGCCCGACATGCCATTGCCATCGACGAAAGGCGCAGGACCTTTCCATCGTCGCCATGGGCCAACCTTGACCGGCTGAATGAAAATGTGCCCGACCGCGAAAACCCGCCCTATGCCCAGCAGTGGTTTCCGGGCAATCACGGGTCTGTCGGGGGCGGGGGCGCACGTGTGGGTCTGTCATCGGTGCCGCTGTTGTGGATCACGCAAGGGGCCGAACGTGCGGGCCTGCGCATGTCATGGGATGAATTCGACAGGGTCGCCACCCGCTTTGATCCGGTCAAGGAATCACTGGACAATAAATTCGGCCCAGAGGGTCTGTCAGGGCTGTTGATGAATGGCTTGCAGAAAGACCGAGGTGGCCCCAAAGAGGTCGAAGATATCTCAGTGGCGACACTGGACCGGTTCCGCGCCGACCCGAACTATCGGCCTGCGACGCTGAATTTCATCAAGGACGATCTGGAAGGGCGGTCAGAGACGGAACTGGACGCGCTGCGCGACTGGCTTGTCGCCCGCGATGGCGGCCCCACCCACGAGATCGGCAGTACGCTGCGACCCCGCGACTGGGAACCGCCCAAGAACGCGGCCTTGCCGTCCGATCAGGATAACTGACCGTCGGCGCTGATCCGTGTCTTGCCGCGCAGATAGGGGTGCAAGGCGGCAGGAAGGTCCACTGAACCGTCCGCCTGCTGCCCGTTTTCGACCACCGCGATCAGTGTGCGCCCGACCGCAAGGCCCGACCCGTTCAGCGTATGCACGAACTGCGGCTTGCCGCCTTCGGCAGGTTTGAAACGTGCGTTCATGCGCCGCGCCTGATAATCGCCGCAGACCGAAACCGAACTGATCTCGCGATAGGCGTTCTGGCCGGGCAACCAGACCTCGATGTCGTGGGTGCGGGTAGCGCCCGCGCCCATGTCGCCCGCGCAAAGCACGACCGTGCGGTAGGGCAGGTCCAGTTTTTCAAGGATCGCCTCGGCGCGTTTCGTCATTGCTGCATGTTCTGCGGCGCTGTCTTCGGGCTTCGTTACGCTGACCATCTCGACTTTCTCGAACTGGTGCTGGCGCAGCATGCCCGATGTGTCGCGGCCTGCGCTGCCCGCCTCGGAGCGGAAACACTGGGTGTGGGCCACATAACGGCGGGGCAGATAGCTTTCCTCGACGGTCAGACCGTTGACGATATTGGTCAGCGTCACCTCGGCAGTGGGGATCAGCCACCAGCCGTTCGTGGTCTGATAGCTATCCTCGCCGAATTTGGGCAACTGGCCTGTGCCGTACATCATGTCTTCGCGGACAAGCACAGGGGTGATGGTTTCGATCAGACCGTGGTCTTCGACATGCACGTCCAGCATGAACTGCGACAGCGCGCGGTGCAGGCG
>CAYGMX010000275.1:0-4517 GCA_964351055.1 uncultured Loktanella sp.
CCGCCCGCAAGATCACAACGCTGGTGCGCGCGCTGGACCATGGCAGCTATTGGACCCCTCTGACCTGCCCGAAAATTGCAAGTGCCGCGGGTGTATTTCTGGTTGGTAAGGCGGTTGCCGGACATGCAGCGGCAGATGTCGCCCCGGGCACTGTCCTTACACTTGGCGCTGACAGCCTCACCATCGCGACCGCCACAGCACCTGTAACGCTCAGCGGTCTGCGCGATGCTTACGGCGCCCCTGTGCGCCCTGACCAGATCGCGACCGCGGGTGAAGTCCTTGCAAGCCCCGACGCGACACAAACCCAAGCACTGACATCGGCGCTTGCATCGACGCTGAAGGCAGAACCGAAGTGGCGCAAAGCGCTTGAAGCCATTTCGCCTGTAACCCTGCCATTGATTGATATGACTGGCACAGATGGCGATATTATCTCTGCCCCATTGCACGGTGACGCCGCGCATTTGGGGTCTGCCATGGCCGCATTGGGTGATGCGCTGGCAGGCGAACCCGTCACACTGGCCTTGGGACTAACGCATGATTTCCCCGGTTATCTGTCTGCATGGTTGCCTGTCCGCGCTGATGACGACCACGCAGCGGCAAGAAATGCCGGTCCTTTCCCCGCAGACCTTTGTGCGCGCATACCGCAGGATATTCCGACCCCTGCTTTGGGGATAGCAGAAAACGACCATATCGCGGGGACAGCCCTTACCGTTGCTGGCACTACCTTGCATGCCGATACCGCCAAGATCACACCGCAAGCTGCGGCGCTCATGGCGGCGCGGCTGGACCATATGGCACGCCAGATCGCCAAAGGCGAAGCCCCGACCATCCTGCCCGACGCAGAACGCCACAAGGTGCTGTTTGATTGGAACGCGACCACCAAGGATTTCCCCGCAGATCTTTGCATCCATCAGGCTTTCGAGGCGCAGGTGGCCCGCACCCCTGATGCAGAGGCCTTGGCCTTTGAAGGCGAAAGCCTGACCTATGCGCAACTGAACGAACAGGCCAATGCGCTGGCGCATCTGCTGCGCGCCAAAGGCGTTGGCCCTGATGTAATCGTCGGGCTGCATCTGCGCCGTTCGTCTGCACTGCTGATCGGCGCTTTGGCGATCATGAAGGCAGGCGGTGCCTATCTTCCAATGGACCCTGCCTATCCCGCCGACCGCACCGCACTCTATATCGCGGACAGTGGCACCAAGGTGATCGTCACAGACAGTGCGCTTGCGGCTGATCTGCCGCAAACAGATGCGCAAACTGTCCTTGTCGATCAACTGCCCGCCGGAACCGAGACAGGCAACCCCGACAGCGGCGTGACCGGCGCGCATCTGGCCTATATGATCTACACCTCGGGTTCGACAGGCAGGCCCAAGGGCGTCATGGTCGAACACCGGAATGTGTCGAATTTCTTTACCGGCATGGACGACCGGATCGCGCATGATCCGGCGGGGGTCTGGATGGCTGTTACCTCTCTGTCCTTCGACATTTCGGTGCTGGAGCTGTTCTGGACCCTCGCGCGCGGCTTCAAGGTGGTGATTTCCGGCGATCACAACCGCGCTTTGGTCGCGGGTGAAGGTGGGGCCCCCGGTGTCGGCATGGAATTCAGCCTGTTCTACTGGGGTAATGATGATGGCGTCGGGCGCGACAAATACCGCTCGCTTCTCGAAGGCGCGCAATTCGCTGACAAGAACGGATTTTGCGCCGTCTGGACACCAGAGCGTCACTTCCACGCCTTTGGCGGCCCATATCCGAACCCTTCGGTGACAGGTGCCGCCGTTGCTGCTGTCACCCAGAACCTTGCGGTGCGCGCTGGGTCTTGCGTCGCTCCATTGCATCATACCGCGCGGATCGCCGAAGAATGGGCGGTGATCGACAACCTGACCAACGGGCGCACAGGGCTTGCGATTGCCTCTGGCTGGCAGCCTGACGATTTTGTGCTGCGGCCCGAAAACACACCACCCAACAACAAGCCAGCGATGTTTGACGCGATCCGCGACCTGCGCAAGCTTTGGGCGGGCGAGACGGTTGAGTTCGCACGACAAAACGGTGAGATGCACGGTGTGGTTACCCAGCCACGGCCGGTGTCGCAAAAGCTGAATGTCTGGGTTACCACGGCGGGCAACCCCGAGACATGGAAAGAGGCGGGTACAAACGGCTGCAATGTCCTGACCCACCTGCTGGGCCAGACTATTGATGAAGTTGCCGAAAAGATCGTGATTTATCACGATGCCCTGCGTGCGGCAGGCCACAACCCTGATGACTTTACTGTCACGCTGATGCTGCACAGTTTCCTGTCGGATACCCGCGACCACGCCCGCGAAATTGCTCGCGAACCGATGAAAGACTATCTGCGCGCGGCTGCGGGCCTGATCAAACAGTACGCTTGGGCATTTCCCGCGTTCAAAAAGCCAAAGGGTGTTGAAAACCCGATGCAAATTGATCTTGGCTCGCTCGATGCTGAGGAAATGGACGGCATTCTGGAATTCGCGTTCGAGCGGTATTTCAATGACAGCGGCCTGTTTGGCACGGTCGAGGATGCCATCGCACGGATCAAAGAAGTCAAGGCAATCGGTGTGACAGAGGTTGCCTGCCTGATCGATTACGGGATTGACGTTGATCTGGTCCTTGAGGGGTTGAAACCACTGGCCCAAGTGGTTGCTGCCAGCAATCAGGATGTTGCCGCAGACGACTATTCCATCGCGGCCCAGATCATTCGCCACAAGGTCACTCATCTGCAATGTACGCCTTCGATGGCGCAGATGCTGACCATGAACGATGAAGCGCGGGTCGCACTCTCGCATGTCAAGCGCCTGATGGTCGGAGGCGAGGCTTTGCCGGGCGCATTGGCTGATGAATTGCGCAACCTGACCGGCGGGCATGTCGAAAACATGTATGGGCCCACCGAGACCACAATCTGGTCAACCACACAAACCGCCACAGACGGGCAAGGCGCTATCCCGATAGGCACCCCCATTGCGAATACCCAAGTCTATGTGCTGGACAACGTTATGGAACCATGTCCGATCGGCATGCCTGGCGAGCTTTATATTGGTGGCGCAGGTGTTACGCGGGGCTATTTCCAGCGCGATGACCTGACCGCCGAGCGATTCCTGCCCAATCCTTTCGCCGAGGGCCGCATGTACCGCACCGGCGATCTGGCGCGCTGGCGTCCTGACGGGCGGCTTGATTTCCTTGGGCGGGCTGATTTTCAGGTCAAATTGCGCGGCTACCGTGTGGAACTGGGCGAAATCGAAAGCGTCATGGACCGCTTTGACGGGGTCAAACAATCCGTTGTCCTTGCCAGAGAGGACACACCCGGCGCGGTGCAGCTTGTCGGCTATATGCTGGCCGATGCTTCGGTTGACGCGGCCGCATTGCGGGCCGCGATGCTGCAAACCTTGCCTGATTATATGGTGCCCCGTCATTTCGTGACTTTGGATGCCTTCCCGCTGACGCCCAACAAGAAAGTTGATCGTAAGGCCCTGCCCGCTCCGGTCTTGGGAAAAGTGGCTGCACAACCCATCGCACTTGCCCCTGCACCGACACCTGAAACCCCTGCACACCCTGTTGATCTGGGCTCCGAGGCCGAGATCAGCGAAAGGATCGCAGCGATTTGGTCAGCCATGCTGGGCGTGCCGCAGATCAGCGCCAAAGACAGTTTCTTTGACCTTGGCGGGCATTCGCTGCTGGCTGTGCAGGCACACCGTGAAATCCGCGCCACGATGGGCGTGCAGAAACTGTCGATCACAGATATCTTCCGCGCCCCTACCTTGGGCGCATTGGCCAGAATTGTGGCGCAAAAGGTGGGTGTACCTGCTCAACCAGCGACAGCCTCGGCACCTGCCCCCGCAGCAACGCTGGACCCCGAGTTTGCTACCGCATCTGGTGATCCGCTTCAGGATGCCATGGCCCGCCGTCGCGAGATGCGCGCGCGGCGCCATAGCCGGTGATGCAAGAAATAGAGGCGGCTCTGCGTGCGATGCTGGGCTCCCAAGCGGGGATCGGCGTAACCAGTCCCAAAGAACCGCCTTCGGGACTTTGGCCTGTTGAGGCTGTCGCGATGACACGCGCAATCCCCAAACGGCGTGCCGAATTCGCAGCAGGGCGCCGTGCGGCACGGGCTGCAATGGATGCGCTGGATCTGCCAGCTGCCGCAATCCCGCAAGGTCCTGACCGTGCCCCACAATGGCCTGCCGGATTGATCGGCTCCATCGCCCATTGTGATACCCTGTGTATAGCTGTTGTCGCGCAGATTGGTACCTATCGGTCTATCGGCATTGACATCGAACCAGCGACAGCCTTGGACGCTGACCTGAACGCGATTGTGTGCAGCCCCGCAGAGCGCGACTGGATGGCAAAGCAACCAGATCCGGGGCTTGCGGCAAAGATCGTATTTGGGGCGAAAGAGGCGGTCTACAAGGCGCAATACCCGCTGACCGGCGCTGTGATCGGTTTTCAGGAGGTGACGCTCGTGTTCACAGGTGAACAGTTTACGGCACAAACTGGCCTGAACATCCCGC
>CAYGMX010000276.1:0-4515 GCA_964351055.1 uncultured Loktanella sp.
GACATCTTCCCTGCGTGGACACACCAAGGCCGTTTCAGTGTCTACCCCTATGTCGCGGGCGATTTGCCGATGGAAAGCATCCTGCCGCTCGAGTCCTTTGGGCAGGACCCGCTGATGCTGCCGTCTGACCCGCAAGCACTTCTGGTTCAAAGCTACGGAGAGGGTTGGAAAACCCCGGACCCGCTTTTCCATCTGAATTGGCCCGAGATGAACAGGAAGTTCCAGCCGTTGATCGGGCAGGACTACAGCTTGGCCGCCGACCGCTAGGGCTTGCGAGTGTGCCGTACCACACGAACCCCGCAAAACCGATTTGCCGCGCCACCGGTTTTGCCTGACGATCAGTGACAGGTCCGGCAGAGATAGCCGCGAAAGTCGGGTGACGTGCAAGCGTTTGCACTGGCAACATGGCCCAGCCACTGCTACGCCTCAGAAATGCAGGTTCTGTCCGACAATTTTCGTGGTGCGTTGCTCATGATGGGGGCGATGTGCGCGTTTACTTTCAACGATGCCTTCATGAAGGCCCTGGCGGATGAGCTGCCCCTGTTTCAGGCGATCTTTTTTCGGGGTATCGGCGCGATCCTGTGTCTGGCGGTGATGTGCAAACTGCTTGGCCAGTTGCGGCTGGATTTTTCTGCACGCGACTGGATTTTGGTTCTGATCCGAACCCTAGGCGAGGTGGGCGGCACCTATTTCTTCCTTACGGCCCTGTTTCATATGCCCATCGCCAATGTCAGCGCGATCCTTCAGGCACTTCCTTTAGCGGTCAGTCTTTCTGCGGCGATTTTTCTGGGCGAAGCTTTGGGCTGGCGCAGGCTGACGGCGATCTGCGTGGGGTTTGCGGGGGTTCTCTTGATCATCCAGCCTGGCGGGGCTGATTTCAGCGGCTACAGTTTCTATGCACTTGCTGCGGTTGCCTGTGTGACGCTTCGTGATGTTGCGGTCCGGCGCATGTCCCGAACTGTTCCTTCCGTCTTTGTGGCTCTTGTAGCAGCAGTCGGTGTCACAAGCCTTGGCGCGATCGGTTCCCTGTTTATCGAATGGCAGGCCTTTACCGTCACATCGGCCTTGCAACTGACCGGGGCCACCGGATTTCTGATCTTTGGTTATATCGCCTCTGTCAGCGCCATGCGGATCGGTGAAATCGCGTTTGTGGCGCCGTTCCGGTACACCAGCCTTTTGATTGCCGTGATCCTTGGGATCATGATCTTTGGCGAATGGCCCAATCTGCTGGCCCTGACCGGTGCGGCCATTGTTGTCGCGACTGGCCTGTTCACGCTTTACCGTGAAACCCAACTGCGCATTCGTCAGCCGATGATTCCGGACCGGATCAGGTAAGATTACTCGGCGGTACCGAAAAACACGCCGTCGATCTCCATATCGAAATCACCGATCGCGTCCCCTGTCGCAGAACCAAATATCGCATCGCCACCGCCGAAGTCGTCATAGACATTCCCATCCAACGACAAGAGTACATCTGAGCTGACCAAGTCATTCTCGACATCAACGCCTGTGATCCTGCCGAAGGCAAATGCGTCAAGGCTTCCGTTGGTTTCGATGCCGTCTATGTCAAGGCGACCGTCAAAACGCTGGTTCGGGGTGCCGTCTGAATCGATCAGGTTGATGTTAGTGACGCGTCCACCAATATCATTGCTGGCAAAGCCGACTGTCATGGTCATGTCGCCAAGGATGCTACCATTGGCATCGCCGCGTACATCTGCCCCCAGTTGGCCGTTATAGGTGACATTTCCTGTCGGAAGATTGCCAAAGCTGGTCTGGGGCAAGGCGCTAATGGCCAAAGCTTCGGCAAAGGCGCGGTCCACATCGCGCGCGGACACTGTCGGTTCATTCGGCGCGACACAGGCAGCGAGGGTTGCAAAGGCGATCAGGCTTGTTGTTGTGCGTATCATGTTGTGGCTCCATTCTAGCGGAATGCATCATGACGCAGGGTGTGGGGGCCTGAGGGTCGGCTATGCAATAAAGGCAGGTTGCTATGGGATAACAGCCGTGCTGATCCAAGCAGCGCAAGACCAAATCGCAAGGATCAGGTTGCGGGTTGTCCGTGTCCGGTTGCCCCTGTTGACAGCCATTCAGACTCCCCCTATACGCCGCTCATCCGGGTTGGGGGTTTCCCCGTTGTCCCGATATCAAACCACGTAGTGGCCAAGAACCGAGCGATTATGGCTTTGTTCCTCTGGAGCTCACCGCACCGAACCTCCGGTAAGGGTTCGACTGCGGATTTTTTGTGCTTTCCGACGCGAAAGCATCTTTTGAAACCTCGCGTTTGCCGGACGCACATGTGAATAGATGGGAACATCAAACGATGCCAACGATTCAGCAGCTGATCCGCAAGCCGCGCCAGCCAAAAGTCACACGATCCAAGTCGCTCCATATGGAGGGATGCCCTCAGAAACGCGGTGTTTGCACTCGCGTTTATACAACGACACCAAAGAAGCCGAACTCGGCTATGCGTAAGGTTGCCAAAGTGCGCCTGACAAACGGCTTTGAGGTCATCTCTTACATCCCCGGTGAAAGCCACAACCTTCAGGAACACTCTGTGGTTCTGATCCGTGGCGGCCGTGTAAAAGACCTTCCAGGTGTCCGTTACCACATTCTGCGCGGTGTGCTTGATACGCAAGGTGTCAAAGACCGTAAGCAACGCCGTTCGAAGTACGGCGCGAAGCGTCCTAAATAAGGGAAATCATAGATGTCACGTCGTCACGCCGCTGAAAAACGCGTAGTTCTGCCAGACGCAAAGTTTGGCGATATCATTCTGACCAAGTTCATGAACAACCTCATGGTCGATGGCAAAAAAGCCGTCGCCGAGCGGATCGTTTACAACGCATTCGACCGCGTTGAGGACAAGCTGAAAAAATCACCCATGGAAGTCTTCCATGAGTGCCTCGAGAACATCAAACCATCCGTCGAAGTGCGTTCGCGCCGCGTTGGTGGTGCGACCTATCAGGTGCCTGTCGAAGTCCGCCCCGAGCGCCGCGAAGCACTTGCCATCCGTTGGCTGATCGCTGCTGCAAAAAAGCGCAACGAAAACACAATGGAAGAGCGCCTTGCAGGCGAGCTGCTGGATGCGCTCAACGGCCGTGGCACAGCCGTGAAAAAGCGCGAAGACACTCACAAGATGGCCGACGCCAACAAGGCGTTCAGCCACTACCGCTGGTAATAGGGAAAGCACCACATGGCACGCGAATACCCCCTGAACAGATACCGTAACTTCGGCATCATGGCGCATATCGATGCAGGTAAGACCACCTGCACCGAGCGGATTTTGTATTACACCGGCAAGTCGCACAATATCGGCGAAGTACACGATGGTGCGGCCACAATGGACTGGATGGAGCAAGAGCAGGAACGTGGGATCACGATCACCTCTGCTGCGACCACGACATTCTGGCAGCGTCAGGAAGAGCCGACAGCCGATGGCACATCGGACACCAAGTTCCGTATGAACATCATCGACACCCCCGGCCACGTTGACTTTACGATCGAAGTCGAGCGTTCGCTGGCCGTGCTTGATGGTGCGATCTGCCTGCTTGATGCAAACGCCGGTGTTGAACCACAAACCGAAACCGTGTGGCGTCAGGCTGACCGTTACAAGGTGCCGCGCATTGTGTTCGTCAACAAGATGGACAAGATCGGTGCCGACTTCTTCAACTGCGTCAACATGATTGCAGACCGGACGGGTGCGGTTCCCGCTCCGATCCAACTGCCAATCGGTGCAGAGACAGAACTCGAAGGCATCATCGACCTCGTGACGATGGAAGAGTGGGTTTATCAGGGTGAAGATCTGGGTGCGTCCTGGATCCGTCAGCCGATCCGCGAGAGCATGCAGGATTTGGCGCTGGAATGGCGCGGTAAACTGATCGAGCTTGCCGTCGACATGGATGACGACGCCATGATGGCATATCTTGAAGGCGAAGAGCCTGATGTCGACACATTGCGCAAGCTGATCCGCAAGGGAACGCTGGCAATGAAGTTCGTGCCGATCCTCGCCGGTTCCGCGTTTAAGAACAAAGGCGTGCAGCCTTTGCTCAACGCGGTCATCGACTATCTGCCAAGCCCGATGGACGTTGTCGACTACATGGGCTTCCGCCCAGGCGACGAAACAGAAACACGCAACATCCCGCGCCGCGCGGATGACAACATGGCGTTTTCTGGCCTTGCGTTCAAAATCATGAACGACCCGTTTGTGGGCTCTCTGACGTTTACCCGCATCTATTCGGGTCAGCTCAAGAAGGGCGATGCGATGCTCAACTCGACCAAAGGGAAGAAAGAGCGCGTCGGCCGGATGATGATGATGCACGCCATCAACCGCGAGGAAATCGACGAAGCTTTCGCCGGTGACATCATCGCGCTGGGTGGTCTGAAAGACACGACAACCGGTGACACGCTGTGTTCCGAGAAGGATCCTGTTGTTCTTGAGACAATGACCTTCCCAGAGCCCGTGATCGAGATCGCGGTCGAGCCAAAGACAAAGGCCGACCAAGAGAAGATGGGCATCGC
>CAYGMX010000277.1:0-4507 GCA_964351055.1 uncultured Loktanella sp.
CCCTTACAGAAATTTGATCATATCCCGTCCCAAGTTGAATTATTTTCATTATCTTTAGTTCTGTGACCCGGATCACGGGCCACGTCAACTTGCGATCCACCCGCGTCGCGCGTTCATCCTTGCAAGCGGTGCGATGCGGCAGGTCTTGGTGGGCTTCGCCGCTTTCTCGGGCACAGCGCGGGCCGGCATCCGGTCGCCGCGACGTCACACCGCGACAGGGCCTCCCCCGGCAGTCCGGAACCCATCGCCGATCCGGCTCACTGTCTTCAGCGCCGACAGCACCAATTGACTGCCGCGTGCCGCATCCGCCAAGGCGGCCCGTGTATGTACGGGTTGTGTACAGGTTGTGTACGGGTTGTGCGGCCCGTTTCAGGGGGCGCACCGTGCTTGACGCCTCCACTTCGCGGGCGTATCCCGGCGGTTGCGCGGGTATGGTGAAAAGGTATCACGAAAGCTTCCCAAGCTTCAGTTACGGGTTCGATTCCCGTTACCCGCTCCACGAATTTCCAACAGATGAGGGCCACGATGCCAGAGATTACCCGCAAGCATACCAACGCCCGCATGAGCCAGTTGGTGATCCACAATGGCATTGCCTATCTGGCCGGACAGGTCGGGATTCCGGCGGCCTCGATTACAGATCAGACCAATGATGTTCTGGCCAAGATCGATGCGCTGTTGGCCGAAGCTGGCACCGACAAGACCAAGATCCTGACCGCGCAAATCTGGCTGTCGGATATCGGCACGCAGTTTGCGGAAATGAACGCAGCATGGGATGCATGGGTGCCCGAAGGCCAAGCGCCTGCCCGCTGGACCGGTGAGGCAAAGCTTGCCACCCCAGACTATCATGTCGAAATCATCGTGACCGCAGCGATCTAGGCTGCGGCAGTCACAGCCAGAAAAACACAGCAAAACCGGCAGCAGCGATTGGTATGGTCATCGGCAGGACGGCATGCGCCAGCACATGCCACGCGCTTTGTTCCGAGCCGATTGCCTTGCGCAGTTGCACAACAACAACCGCGCTGACAAAGAATGTGCCCAGAAAGACCAACAGCGCCAAGAACGCTTTGTCCAAGGGGACAAAAAGTGCGAGCCCTGCCATGAGTTTGACGGCACCTGCGCCGATGCCCGCGAAGACAAAAAGCACCAGGCCGAAAACAAACACGCCGACTGCGAGGCCGAACTGCCAATAAAGCACCGACCACGTTTCCACGCTGAACGCGACCACCACGAAGAGCATAACCGGCAGGAGGGTCAACCAGTTTGGAATGCGGCCCGTGCGCAACTCAAGCAGCATGGCAACCAACAGGATCGCGGCCATCGCAAGATTCACATACTGCGTGATCATGGCTGATTCCCTTGTCCTTTTGCGCCTTTTTGGCGCTCGCACCGCCTAGCAGACGCCATGTTTTTGCAAAAACCCGACAAGTGCCGCTGTTGACCCGTCTTTGCCCGCCACCGATTGCTTGCCTTCGATCACAGGCTGCAAGGCGGTGGCCAGTTCCTTGCCCAGCTCAACCCCCCATTGATCATAAGAGTTGATGCCAAGCACCACACCTTCGACAAAAACGCGGTGTTCATAAAGTGCGATGATCTGGCCCAGCACCTCGGGTGTCAGTTGGGGATAGGCAAGCGTCACGGACGGACGGTTGCCTTTGAAAACACGATGGCGCGCTTGCCGCTCCAGTTCATCGCCTTCAAATTTGTCCGCCACTTTGGCGCGCGCCTCATCCAGAGTGCGCCCACGCATCAGGGCTTCGGATTGAGCCAGACAGTTTGCGACAAGCAACTGGTGCTGGTGGTGCAGGTCGTCTTCATGGCCACGGGCCGCGACAAGAAACTCGCATGGCACAACACGGGTGCCCTGATGGATCAATTGATAGAACGCGTGCTGGCCGTTCGTGCCCGGTTCTCCCCAGACAACGGGGCCGCTGGGGACCTCCAGATCCGCACCGTCCATGCTGACGCCCTTGCCGTTACTCTCCATTTCCAACTGCTGAAGATAGGCAGGCAGGCGCACCAGAAGATTGTCATAGGGCAGGACCGCGCGCGTGGTATAGCCACAGACCTGATTGTGCCAGATACCGACCATCGCGAGCATGGCAGGAATGTTCTCCAGCCATGGAGCGGCCTTGAAATGGTTGTCCATCGCTTGTGCGCCGCGCAAGAACGCGCGGAAAGCTTCCGGCCCGACCGCGATCATCAAGGACAGGCCAATCGGTCCCCAGACCGAATAGCGCCCCCCGACCCAATCCTCGAAACCGAAGACCCGGGCGGGGTCGATCCCGAAATCGGCAGTCTTGTCTGCGGCAGTGGACAGGGCCGCGAACTGCGCGCCCGTATCGGTCACGCTTTGCACCATCCACGCCTGCGCAGTCCGCGCATTTGTCATCGTCTCGATCGTGGTAAAGGTCTTGGACGCCACGATAACCAGAGTCTTTGCCGGATCGCAGTGTCGCAAGACGCCCGCAATATCGGCGGGGTCCACGTTGCTGACAAAATGGCACCGCGGACCGTCATGATAGGGGGCCAAGGCCTTGACGGCCATCGCAGGGCCCAGATCAGAGCCACCGATACCGATGTTCACCACATCGGTGATCTTGCCGCCCTGCCCCGTGAAACGCCCCTCGCGCACGTCAGCGGCAAAGCCTTCCATGCGGGCCAATGTATCCAGCACCGCAGGCATCACATCCTGCCCGTCCACCAAAACCGGACCCCCATCAAGGTTGCGCAAGGCGGTGTGCAGCACAGCGCGACCTTCGGTTTCGTTGATGGGTTCGCCTGCAAACATCGCCGCGCGTTTTGCGGCCACGCCACTTTCGTCCAGCAGTTGCAGCAGCAATTCGCGCCCTGTCTCGTCGATATTCGTCTTTGCGTAATCAAGGCGCAGATCGCCTGCCTGCACCGAAAATTCGGCGGCGCGGGTCGCATCGACCAAAGAGTCAAAGCGCCGGTCTTTCACTTGCGCATAATGTGCGCGAAGGTCATTCCACATCATTTACCGCTCCGCCCAATGAACCACCGACCCCGAAAGGACTGCCGCGACCGGCGCCTCCTGTGGCGTCAGATGGCGCGCGCGTTCCAGCGCCGCGCGCTTTTCAGAGCCCACGATGACAATATGGCGGCTCATGGCGGCCTTGAGCACCTTGGCTGACAGCGTAATCCGTGGTTCCGGCGCACCGGGTGCTCGCATCGCGACCAGACGGTCATCGCCATGCAGTGCGAGATCAAGTTGATCGGCCCCAGGAAAGATGGACGCAGTATGCATATCGGTTCCCATCCCCAACAACATCACCGAGATCGGCAATTCAGGTGTCAAAGCCGCAGCGAGTTCGGGCAGTTTTTCTTCCGGCGTTTCGGCATCGGCATAGAGCGGGATGTATTTTGCGGCCGCGGCTCGGTCGGTCAACAGCCTTTCGCGGATCAGCTTTGTATTCGAGCGGTCGGATGTTTCCGGCACCCAGCGTTCATCGGTCAACATCACATGCACCCGCGACCAGTCCAGATCGACGGCACACAGACTGTCAAAGATCGGCCCCGGGGTTGTCCCGCCCGGCACGGCAAAAGAGGCGTGGTCATGGACCAGCAGACAGTTCTTCAACTCGCTTGCCAGCGTATCCGCCAGATCCATCATCATCATTTCGGCATCGGGATAATCGATGATTTTCATGGCCCAAGTCCTTTTGGTATCTGGTTATTCAGTGTTGCGACAGGTGATTGCAAAAAGCAATCACGCCTTGATTTCGCGCCATTTGCGCCCGTCCCGATGCATCAGAACCTGCGCATCCTCCGGTCCGGTTGATCCGGCATCATAAAGCTTGGGCACATCGTTGCGCTTTTCCCAGCTTGCAATCAATGGGTCCGTCCATTTCCATGCGGCCTCTACTTCGTCCCCGCGCATGAACAGCGTTTGGTGGCCACGGATCACGTCCATGATCAGGCGCTCATAGGCGGCTGTCACTTCTTCTGCATCATCGCCCAATGCATCGGCAAAGGTCATATCCAGCGGAACGTCGATCAGGCGCATACCCCCCGGGCCTGGTTCCTTGATCGTGACCTGCAAATCCATGCCTTCATTGGGTTGCAACCTGATCGACAGGATATTGCGGTGGCGGGCTTCATCGCCTTCGAAAATGCTGTGCCCCAAGTCCTTGAAGACCACCGAAATTTCCGAGGCCCGCGTTTTCATCCGCTTGCCTGTGCGCAGATAGAACGGCACACCGGACCAGCGCCAGTTGGCAATCAGGCACCGCATCGCGATAAAGCTTTCGGTAAAACTGCGCGGGTTTTCGGCGTCATCGCGGTAGCTGGGGCCATCGGGGCCGGCATCATATTGGCCACGCACCAAATGATGATGATCTATCGGCTGTAAGGCCCTGATCACTTTCAGCTTTTCATCACGCACCGCATCAGCCTCGAACTGGCTGGGTGGCTCCATTGCAATCAGACAAAGCAGCTGCATCAAGTGGTTCTGCACCATATCCCGCATTGCGCCGGACTTGTCATAATA
>CAYGMX010000278.1:0-4507 GCA_964351055.1 uncultured Loktanella sp.
GTGAAGAACGGCACACCCGCCTCGCCAGCAATCGCACGGGCCAGCAATGTCTTACCGGTACCAGGAGGGCTCACCAGCAAGGCACCTTTGGGGATCTTGCCACCAAGACGGCTGAACTTTTGTGGATTGCGCAAGAATTCGACAATCTCTTCCAGTTCTTCCTTGGCTTCATCAATACCAGCAACATCGTCAAACGTGACACGTCCGTGCTTTTCAGTCAGCAGTTTGGCCCGCGATTTGCCAAAGCCCATCGCCCCGCCTTTGCCGCCGCCTTGCATGCGGTTCATGAAATAAACCCAGACACCGATCAACAAAAGGAACGGCAGCAGGCTCAGCAGGAAGGACTGGAACGCCGATGTTTCCTGACTGCGCGCTTCGACGGGCACACCTGCCCGGATCAGAAGGCTGGTGATCTCGGCATCCTGCGGCATGATTGTCAGATAACTGCGGCCACCTTCGGCATAGCGGACCTGTTCACCGTCGATGACGACATCCGTTACACGACCGCTTTCGACGGCTTCAACGAATGCAGAATAGCTGCGTGTTTCGCCGCCAGTCGCACCCGGAGGACTACTGAAAAGGTTGAAAAGGGCCAGTACCATCAAGAACAGGACGACCCAAAAGACCATGTTACGCGCGTTGCCCAAGGGGAGGACTCCTTTGAAATGGGGAAGTGGCACGACAGAGTCGCAGCACAAGCGTTTCTCCTAAAATAGACGTTAAACCCTAATCTTCAATGGCAAAGGCCGTGGAATGGAAATCCGCGACAATCCGCGCCGACCAGCCATTGGATAGTCCCGCAAGCGGAGCCGCGATCAGACTGCCCCTGCACCAGACCGCTGGTGATGCGATCAACGACAGCCTTGGCCTGCCAGTCGCGCGCCAGTCAGGGCAGGAACGGATACCTTCGCCCAAGGCTTTAACGCAGATGTCTGGGCCGAATGGCCCTTCCAGCACCCAGCGTGCGTCCCACAGAACATCCGCGCTTTCCGGACCAGTTGGCCAGACCTCTGCCGTGGCCGCAGCCTCGCGGGTCAGGCGCAGGCGGCCGTCGCGCTGCGGCAACATGATGCATCCCCCCAAGGTTACGGTTGCGCCTTTCTGTGCCTTGGTCACGGCGTCCAGCAACTTTTCAAAGCGCGGCCTGTAGGTTCTGTTTCCGACCCAGCCAAGGCCCGCCGCCATCACGCGGCGTGGCACATCCGCAGTCTCAAGCTCCAGTGCGGCAGGTGCGAGGATAAGGTCACCGTTGTCCTGTTCGACATACTCTATGGCGAATTGAAAGGCAGCAATCTGCAATGAACGATAGGCGGCCTGCATGTGATCGACCGTTTGCAAGAGCCGTTTGCGGGTCAGCCCGAGGTCTTGCAAGACGGGCAGCATGCGGCGCGCGCGCACCCGATCAAAGCGCGGGTCATCATTACTTGCATCCTCCGCCCACGGGATATCTTGCGCATGCAGCCAATGGCGCAGTTCCGTACGCGCGATGCCAAGCAGGGGCCGGAAGACGGTCAGACCATCGCGGTGGCCGCGATGGGGCATCGCCCTGAGACCATCAATGCCGGACCCACGCGCCAGACGCATCAAGACGGTCTCGATCTGGTCATCTTCGGTATGGCCAAGCCAGACCGACCCGATCCCGAAATCCTGCGCCCATGACCGGATCGCCGCCCAACGGCCGTCACGGGCAGCCGACTGCAGGTTGCCTGTTCCATCCCATGTCCAGTCTACTGCAGTATGGGGTACACTCAGCACTTTGGCCTGCTGGGCAACCAAGGCGACTTCATCCGCTGCTTGGGGCCGTAAACCGTGATTGATGGTGAGCGCGCGAAAGTCCTTTGGGCCAAATTCCTGTACTGCCAGATGCATCATTGCAATGGAATCGCCACCGCCGGACACGGAAAGCCCAACAGGACGCTTGGCCAGAACATCGGGATAGGCTGACAGCGCCGCGCGAAAACCCGCACTGGTTCGGGACGGATCGGACCCTAGCGACATCCCAGATTTTGCATTTCGATCTGGGCGTCTGTCACAGTGGGATTGCCCGGAAACCGCACATTTACCTCTGCCAAGGTCAGACAGGCATCCTGGGTCTGGCCGATCTTGCCCAAAGATGATCCCAGCTTGAACAGCGCATCCGGCGCTTTAGGCCCGTTGGGATTGCCGGAAAAGGCTTCGAGGTAGGCGCGGGCGGCATTGGTTGTATCGCCCAAGCCTTCCAGGGCTTCACCGCGCAGGTAATTGGCCTCTGATGTTAGCGGACTTCCCGGATAGGTCGTGACAAAGGCCGCAAGCTGGTCAGCGGCGCTGCGAAAGTCACCTGCAGCGAGCGCCGCCTGCGCTCGCTCGATATCGCTCTGTTCACCAATGGCAAGGGCGGGGCCGCCCGGATTTGTCGGTGGCGCAACAGGACCAACCGGCGTGGTCGGTAAGCCACCCAATGGCGTGTCGTCCAGTTGGCCGATGTCACAGCCGGGCTCAAGCTCACAAAGCCGGAAATTCAGATCACCGATCCGGTTGTTCGCCTCCGAGGTGATCCGATTGACGCGGAATTCCAGCTGTTCGGCATTCGACGTCAACCGCTGCAACTCTGCCTCGATCGCATTGAGGCGATCAAGCGGTGTGCTGCCAATGGCACCCGTACTCAAACCGCCGGTGGTTGAAAGCTCACGTCGCAGCCGCTGCACATCGACATAAAGCACCGTGAGCTGCTGGCGGATGTCCGCCAGAGTCTCTTCCTGCGCGATTGCGGGCAAAGGGGCGAACAAGAGGGCGCAAACAACTGCGATACGGTGCAACATGAAACTTCCTTTGGTCTGTATCAGCTCGTGATCGCAGAGAATGACAGCACCGTAACGGCCCGCCGGTTCTGCGAATAGCAGGATTCATCGGAACACACCTGGATCGGGCGTTCCTTGCCGAAGCTGGTCACCTGAAGCCGTTGTGATTGCACACCGCGCGAGACAAGATATTCACGCACGGCGTTTGCACGGCGTTGACCCAATGCAAGGTTATACTCGCGTGTACCCTGTTCGTCAGCGTGACCTTCGATCACGGCACGGTAATCGGCATTGGCCAACAGCCACTGCGCTTGCCCGTCCAAAATCGCCTGACCTTCTGGGGTAATGGTCGAGGTATCGACTGCAAAGAGAACGCGGTCACCGATGGTCTGGTTAAAGAACAGGGGGCTGGTCGGGTCATTTGCCGATCCGGCCAAGGCGCCGTTTGCGCCCAGACCTGCGCCGGCGCCATCCGCACCGGCACCACCACCAAACCGGTCGGGGTTGGTACAGGCCGCCGTGGCCAGCATCAAAAGCACGACCGCTGCTTTTTTAGAAAGTGTCATGGGTTCTCATCCTGTTTTATATGTCTGCTCAGATTTTCTTTTGTTTATAGCACGGCTTTCACCGTAAGGGAATCACGCTTCATTACGGTTGCAACGGTCCCCAAGATGGGTCAGAAGCGCCGCCTTGCAGGGGCACCGCCTTGAGATTGCGGCCAGAGATATCGACCGAATACATCGACGATGTGCCGCCCGCGCCTTGGGTTTCGCGGCTGAACATGATCACGCGCCCGTTGGGTGACCATGTGGGACCTTCGTCAAGAAAGGAAGAGGTCAGCAAACGCTCTTCGGACCCATCGGTGCGCATGACGCCAATGTGGAACCTTCCCGCGTTTTGCTTGGTGAAGGCCACCAGATCACCACGGGGGGACCAGACAGGAGTGCCATAACGGCCTTCGCCAAAGGATATCCGGCGCGCTTCACCGCCATTGGCAGACATCACATAAAGCTGCTGCGTGCCGGAACGGTCACTTTCAAACACGATCTGGCTGCCATCGGGCGACAGGCTGGGCGCAGTTTCGATCGATGGTGCCGTCGTCAACTGGATATGCTGGCCAGTTGCTAGGTCGGTACGGAAAATATCGGTATTGCCACCATTGGACAGACTATAGATCACCTGCTGCCCGTCGCGCGAAAAGCGCGGGCTAAAGGCCATCTCGCCCGGGGCCGTCTGCAACTGCTGGCGTCCGACGTTGGCGACATTGAGCACATTGATACGGGGAAAGCCGGATTCAAAGCTTGTGTAAAGCACACGGTCGCCGCTTGGCGAAAACCGCGGGGCCAGCACGATGCTGCTGCTGTCGGTCAGAAACTGGACGTTCGCACCATCAAAATCCATGATCGCAAGACGTTTCTGGCGGTTATCCTTGGGCCCGCTTTCCGCGACAAAGACGACGCGGCTGTCAAAGAACCCACCCTCGCCCGTGATCCGGCTGTAAACCGCATCGGCCACCTTGTGGCCCATGCGCCGCCAGCCCGTCACGGTGCCCGCGAACTGCAACCCGCCGCCCAGCTCGGCGCCGGAAAACACGTCATACAGGCGGAACTTGACAGTCAGGCTGTCGCCACTGACGGCCACCGCCCCGGTGATCAGCGCCTGCGCATTGATCGCCCGCCAGTCGGCATAAGCAACTGGCTGCGCAAAGGACGTCACCTGGCTGATAA
>CAYGMX010000279.1:0-4504 GCA_964351055.1 uncultured Loktanella sp.
GGCCGGGCGCCACGCGATCAGGGGCCTCGGCCACGATGCGCGCGCCTGCTGGCAGCAGACCGCGCAAGAAGACACGCGCGCCATCGCTGTGGATGACCTCGACTGCCACGGGGACTGTGCGGTCACCCTCGGGCGTTGTTTCTATTGCCATGACAGACCACGCGCCGCGCACACCTTCACGCAGGGCGCCAAGCGGGGCCCAGAAACCCGGATCAATGACCGATTGTTCGAGGATCAATGCAATTGTGTCGCCCAAGACAGGCGCGGCCTCTGGCGGCAAGGTCAGGACTACCGACCGGCTGCGGGTGTTTGGGTCAAGGTCCGGACGGATCTGGCGGAGGCTTGCCGTCATCACGACACCATCCAGATCGACCGCAACTGTGTCGCCGACAGCAAGCCCCGCCGCCAATGCGGGCGGTAGCCCGACCCGTGCACGCGCCGGAGCCGCATCAAACAGCACCAGCACCGTTTGACCTGTACCCGCCGTTTGGCCCGGGTCGGCAAAGCGCGCGCCGATACGGGCGTCGAAAGGGGCAAGCAGGACAGATTTTTCCAGCCGGACATCAACGCCAACGATACGCGCCCTGACTGCGGCCATGCCAGCCTCGGCGCGGGCAAGGCCGAGCCGTGCATCATCTTGTGCCGCCACAGACCGGAACCCGCGTTCGGTAAGCGCGTCGTTGCGCGCCAGTGTCAGCCGCGCGAGTTCTGCATCGGCGGCCAGCGCGGCCAATTCCGCCTCGAGCGCCGCGCGTTCGGGGATAAGGGCACTGGTGTCAAGCCGCGCAAGCACTGCACCTTCGGCCACGACGTCGCCTTCTTCCACCAGCACTTCGGTCACGCGACCGCCCAGTTCGAATGCCAGATCGGTCCGCGCTGCCGCCTCTACCTGACCGGTGAAGCGCCGTGTCACTGTGTAACTGTCGGAGAACTCCACCGGCATAACGCCGACGGCGGTCGGATTCGCGCGGGGCGTGCTCTGCCCTTCTGTTTCGGCCGCTATGACCGTCAGACCTGCATAGACCGCTGCTGCAGCCCCGCCAAAAATCGCAAGTGTCAAAGTCAATGTCACGAACCGGCGCACGGCCACGCGAATCCATGATGTCACTTTGTTTGCCATCGCTCTGATCCTGTCTCAATGTTAGTTGTTCTTACATATGTTAGAATCACTCACTTTGGCAAGAGCCCTCAAGAGGCCGTCCAAAGATTTATATTGCAAAGGATGTTTCAGGCCGGTCGAGGATGCGCGAAACAGCCGGACCATCGCCGGTTAGCGTGTCAGGACGGCCGACCGCCCACAAAGGCCGGTCCAGTTACACGACCCTGCCTTGGGTCAGCCAGATGTCATGCACTTCGGACCAGTCCGGAATATGCTGCGTGTAATACCCCACGACTTTTCCGGTGGCGATTGTCGGAAACAGGCGCATTGCTTGAAGGTGGTCACCCGAGGTCAGATAGGCTTTCATCGCCGCTTGGTCACGCCAGACAGATAATGTGTGATGCACGCCATTGATGGTTCGCGCGTCTGCCGCGATATTTCCGGCAGACCGTCGCGCCTGCATCATGGATTTCATCGCGTGCGACCAGAAGGATGGAACATGCCAGACCCGCCGCATCTGCAAACCGGTGATGGAGACATAGACCTCTTGTTGCATTGATCTGGCCTTTCATGATCGGATCGGGACAGGTGGCTCGCATAATGCGAGCGGAACCCCTACACTAGGTGAATGGGCCGGGGGGCTCGGCGCAAACGTGCAGGTCCCGGAACCTGTCCCGACCCTTGCAAAGGTATGTGAGAGATGCTAACTTCAGTCAAGTGCAAAAAGTGAGTACCACTCACTTTATTGGAATACCCAATCATTATGTCCGATGAAATCCATGTTTCTCCCGGTGTCACACCAAAGTCGGCGTACCATCATGGCGACCTTCGGGCGCAATTGATCGCGGCTGTACGTGAGCTTGTCGAAACGCATGGTCCAGACGGTTTTTCCGTGGCCGAGGCCGCACGGCGCGCCGGTGTCAGCTCTGCCGCGCCTTACAAGCATTTCAAGGATCGTCACGAGCTTTTGCGCGGGGTCGTCAGTGAAGCCATGGACAGGCTGCGCGCCGCGATGGAGGCCGGAGCGGCAAGCCACCCGCACGCATCACTTGAAGCGGTCTCTGCAGTCGGGCAGGCCTATGTCGATTTTGCGAAGGCGGAACCGGGTGTCTTCCGGCTGGTATTTGGCCTGACCGAAGGACACGAGACCGCCCCTGACCTGCTGGAAAAGGGCGCGAATTGCTATGGGGTCGTCATTCAGGCTGTTGCGGATTGTCTTGGCGTGCCACCTGATAACCCCGATGCCCTGCGCCGTGCGTATATCCTGTGGTCCTTCGTGCATGGCCATTCCTTTCTTACCATCGACATGAAGCACAAAGTCACCAACGCGCCAGAGGATGATTGGGCCTATCTGATGACCGTTGGTCGTGCCATTCTTTCGGCCCCCGCGCAGGGCTGAAGCCTTTCAAAGCAAAATACCGGCGCCAGCGGTTGCTAGATTGCGGGTTTGGCCGCGACCGGACTGCCAGAGCGCCCCGCCGACTTCAAGTGCGCAAGGAAGGCCTGGACCTTCGTGGTCCGGTGCAGGTCGACATGGGTCACGACCCAAAGTGCGGTTGACCATGCATCTGATGGCGCGATGATCTGCACAAGGTCAGGCCTCACGCTGGCGTCGTGTTCAGCAAGGAACCCAAGACCCAATCCGTCACAGACCGCGCTGTGAAGCACTTGTTGGTCGATGGTATTCAGCGCCAGCGCTGTAGGTGACACATTGGCGTGCATCCAGTCAGCATAAGGCACGGACCGTGGCACGCTGACGGACCCGACAAAGCGATGGCCGTCAAGCCGGTCCGGATTGGGCTGCCCTGCCTGTGCGACATAGCTCTGGCTTGCATAAAGCCCGAAACGCAGGCGGCGGAACAGGGTCACGACATAGTCGGGCACCTCCGGTCTTGCCCCAGCGCGGATCGCGACCTGCGCTTCGCCATGTTCCAGACGGGCCAGTTGCGCGCCGGCCACAAACGCAAGCGCTATGCCGGGGTGGGCGCGGTGAAAATCGCGGATCGCGGGCATGACCAAAGGGGCGACCCCGGCCAAGGCGGTCACGATCAACGACCCCGAGAGCTGCCCCGCCTTGCCGCGCGCGTGCCCCGCCATATCTGCGAACATCTCGTCCGCGCGGCTGGCAACCTCGAGCATGTCGCGTCCTGTGTCTGTCAGGGCATAGCCGCGTGCATGGCGCTGAAAGAGCGGCGCACCGAATTCGCCCTCCAGCGTTTCCACATGCCGGTTGACTGTCGCACGATGCACGCCCAGCGCGTCGGCAGCGCCACTGACAGTGCCAAGACGGGCCACCATCAGCGCAGTGCGAAGCTCGGTCCAGTATCTCATGACTTTGTCTAGCATGCGTCTGATGCTGCTTCAACGCGCATATGCTGCGCAAATAGGACTCTGGTGCGCGGATTGGTGCGGCGGCACGCTGTCGTACAAGGGCGATCACAAAAGAGCCAATGAACATGCAAAGATACCATCCCTTTCTTGTCGCGTTACACTGGTTGATGGCGCTGATGATCCTTGTGGCGCTTGCTGCCGGCGGACTTGTGCTGGCTAGTATGCCTGATGACAGTCCCGACAAGGTCAAGGGGCTGGGCGGGCATATGGCCTTTGGCATGGCGATTGGCCTGCTGTTGGTGCTGCGTCTGATGATCCGCATCCAGACACCACACCCGCCCCACGCCAAGACCGGCAATCCGCTGCTGGACCGGATCGGTCGGTGGACCCATCTTGCCTTTTATGTGCTGATCGCAGGGATGGTGCTGACCGGACTTGCCTCTGCGCTGGGTGCCGGCCTGTTCCCGATCGTTTATGGCGGCACAGCCGAAACGCTGCCTGCTTCGCTTGCCGGTCTGCCGCAACGGGTGGCGCACGGGTTTATTGCAGCTCTTCTTGTGATCCTCATTGCGCTGCATTTTGTTGCGGCACTTTATCATCAGGTGATCCTCAAGGACGGGCTGCTGCGCCGGATGTGGTTCGGGAAACGCCCGACATGACACGCCGCATGAAAGAGCCCGCGACACTTCTTGCCTTTGCCGCAACCAATAGCCGGACGTCGATCAACCGCGCGCTGATCGATCATGCCATCACGCGGCTGCAAGGTAAGATCCCGCGCGATGCGCTGATCAAAACCCTCGACCTCAACAACTTTGAAATGCCGATTTACGGAACCGACCGTGAGCGTGAAGGCGGCATTCCGGCCTCGGCGCAGGATTTCTTTGCCCGTATCGGTGCCGCGGACGCGGTGCTTGTGTCCTTTGCCGAACACAACGGTTTCGTCACCGCCGCATGGAAGAACATTTTTGACTGGATGAGCCGGATCGATATGCAGCTCTGGCAGGGTAAACCCGTTGTGATGCTGGCCGCGACACCCGGTCGCCGCGCGGGGGCCAATGTTCTGGCCAGCCAGCA
>CAYGMX010000280.1:0-4494 GCA_964351055.1 uncultured Loktanella sp.
CCGTGGCAGCACCGGACCCAAGCGAAGCACCGAAACCGCCCGCCCAAGAAGCGCCGGTTCCGGACGGGATCACGCGCCTGCGCGCGCTCGCCGCTGAACGCTCGGGTGGTGCCACGGCACCAGAACCCATGGGCCTGAAACAGGCAACACGCGACACCTACAAGCAGGTTATCGCCTATATCGAGGATCAGGGCGAAGCCTTGACAGCTGCGCTGGAAGAGTTGGGTGAGAGAGCACCGTCAGAGGTGATTGCCCAGTCGGTCGAGAATATTCAGTGGTTGTGCGATTATCTTAACGAGAATGGCGACGAATCCGATGAGTCACTGCGCAGGGCGCGCGACACTGCCTTTGATGCGGCCGATCTGGTCCAATTGATGCAAATGGAAAAGCGTGATAGCGCTGCACTTGAAGCGGTCAGCCTTATGCTCCAGATTAAGCGTGAGCTGCAGGCCGATCTTGTCGCCTAACTTGCGGCAACAGTTGCAAATAGTTTAACAAGTACGCCACACTTTCGCCCTGCCAGTCTGTTTTGGTTATGGCAATAGAATGTGTGTTATCCTCGTTATTTGTTGACGGGGCGAACTACTGTTACAGGTAGTGCTTAGAAGGTTATTGAGGACGGACAATAATGAAGATGGAAGAGCTGGCAAAAGTGGATGGCTACAAAGTCCCGGCAGCGCACCACCCTTTTATGCGGCTTGGTCTTGAAAAGCTGGAGGATTTTCATGATGAGGTGGCCGATCTAGAGGCCACTCTTGCGGATGTCGTTAAGCTGGGCGGACTGGACGCAGAAAAGAAAGCTGCCAAACTTATCAAGCAGTTGCGTGCGTTTGAGCCGAGTATCACAATGATCGGCCAGATCAAGTCTGGCAAGACCTCGCTTGTGAATGCCATGGTCGGCAGACCAGAGCTGCTTCCTGCGGATGTGAACCCGTGGACCTCTGTTGTTACATCGCTCCATATCAATACCCCGCAGCCCGAGGATGCGCCGACCGCGTCCTTCCAGTTCTTCAGTCAGGGCGAATGGGACCACCTTGTCGAGAATGGTGGCCGAATCGGTGAGCTTTCGTCGCGCGCCGGGGCAGATGACGAACTCGAAAAAGTACGGCGACAAATTGCCGAAATGCGCGAAAAGACAAAGCAGCGATTGGGGCGCAAGTTCGAATTGCTGTTGGGCCAGAAACACGAGTATGCCGAACTGAACGACGATCTTGTGCAGCGCTATGTCTGCATGGGCGACGACTTTGAAGATCTGGAAGAAGAGGATCAGCAGGGGCGGTTTGCCGATATCACGAAATCCGCCGATCTTTATCTTGAATCCAAGACAATTCCGATGCCCTTGTGTCTGCGCGACACACCAGGTGTGAACGACACCTTCATGATGCGCGAGCAGATCACGATCAACGCGCTGCGCGACAGCCGCATCTGTGTCGTTGTCCTGTCTGCGCATCAGGCTCTCAGTTCCATGGATATGGGCCTGATCCGCCTGATCTCGAACGTGAGGGCCCGCGAGGTCATTATCTTTGTGAACCGGATCGACGAACTGTCCAACCCCGCAGAACAGGTGCCCGAAATCCGCGACAGCATCTTGCAGACCCTGATTGACAATAACGGCCCTGAAAACCCGCAAGTCATCTTTGGCAGTGCCTATTGGGCGAATATGGCCTTGGGCAAGGATCTTGAGGATATCGTAGAGGACAGTGCCGAAGCGATGTTCAATTGGGCCGAGGCCGCGCTGAGCGCAGAAACATCCGGCATGGCCACCAATGAGCTGGTCTGGCACCTTTCGGGCGTGCCCGAACTCTACAAGGCATTGTCCGAGCGCATTTCTGAAGGCCCCGGTGCCGAGATTTTGGCGGCCTCGCGCAAGCGCGCGCTCAATCTTGTGGGCGGTGTACGTGCGTCCAACGCGATTGTGACCATGCGCCTTGACGGCGATACGCTTGAAGTCATGGCCCCGGGCGCGCTCCAAACGCAGCTGGACCAGCTTGAGAAGGAGAATATGACGCTCCTGAACGACAGGCTGGATGCCGTTTTCCAGCAGTTCGGTTCGCGCGTGGAACAATCTCACAAGCGCTTTCTTGACCGCGCGCTTGAGTCCCTGTTGCAGCACCTTGAAACCAACGGCGAAGATGAAATCTGGCAGTACAGCCCTGACGGGCTGCGGATGCTTTTGCGCACCAGCTATCAGGTGATGCGGCGCAATGTGTCTTCGGCCTGCCAGCAGGTCTATGCATCGGCCGCCGCGGACCTTGCGGAAACCTATCGCGCTGCATTCGGTGTCGACATCGAGAACTTTTCAATCACCCCACCGGCGGCACCCGAAGTGCCTGCGCCTGTGTCCTTGGGCCAGACCATCGCGCTTGACCTGCAAACATCGTGGTGGAAGGGCTGGTGGAAACGCCGGAAAGGTTATCGTGCGTTTGCCAGCGGTTTTTACGACCTGATCGAAGCTGAAACCGCGCCCATCGTTGACGAGCTGAAAGTCAGGCAAGCCAACGACATCCGCGCGACCGCCGAAAAGGAATTGCGCGACTTCCTGCAAGAACAGCGCGCCATTCTGACCGACATCAGTAACAAATCGGAAATTGCTGTCGATGATCTTGAAGATATCTTTGGCATCACCGCGCAGCATGAACGGGACGAGCTTTTCGATTACATCTTTGAAGAGCTGAGCGACAGCAAGACGGCAAGAGCGGAAGGAGCAGCCTGATGACCGAAGCGATGACCGTTTCAGGTGCACCGCGCAAGCCGCGCATCGCCTTGATGGGCGAATTCAGCGCCGGTAAGAGCACCCTGTCCAACCTGCTCTTGGGCGCACGCCCTTTGCCCGAAAAAGTGACGGCAACACGTCTGGCCCCTGTCTGGCTGACCTACGGAACAGATGCGCCTTTCCGTGTCGATATCGACGGCTCGACAGAGCCAGTGTCGATTGACCACCTTGAAGACATCCCTGTCGAAGACACCCGCTACATCCAGCTGTCACTCGAATCCGATATCCTTGGAGTCTGCGATCTGATCGACTTTCCAGGTATTTCCGACCCGAACATGTCATCAAATGTCTGGGAACGGATGCTGCCAGAGGTTGATACCGTGATCTGGTGCACACATGCGACCCAAGCATGGCGCCAGTCCGAAGCTGCTGTCTGGGAAGACATGCCAGAAACCGTGCGCGAAAATGCAGTTCTGCTGATTACGCGCTTTGACAAACTGACCAATGACAAGGATCGCGGGCGGGTCATCAAACGCGTCAGCAAGGAAACCAAAGGCCAGTTCGGCGGTATTTTCCCTGTGTCCCTGTTGCAGGCGATCAAAGCAGGCGAAGACCCTGAATTGTGGGATGCCAGCGGCGCAGGCCCCTTTACCGAATATCTGATCGACATGATCGAAAAGCTGTCCGAGTTGACCGCGCGTTCCGAAGTGCCGCTGTATAATCTGGCCAGCATGGCTGACGTTCCTGCCCCGTTCGTGGCAACCGTCACCCCGCGCCGCATTGAACGTGCGGCTGATGCAGGCAGGACGCAACGCGCACAAAGTCACATAGCGGGCAGTGAACCCACGGTTGAAATGTCGACCGAGGCGGCCCGGATCATCCGTTCTTCATAGTCATAAGGGGCATTCAGTGGGTTTCACAACCTGCGCATTTGCCCTAGTCGTTTGTGATGCAAATACAAAGCAGGCCATAGATGGTTGTTAACGAGTTGGACGCTTTGCGAGACAAATACAAAGGTTGCCATACGATTGCCTTTGCCGATCTGTCCACGCAAATGATCCTGGTAACTGATTCCGGATCGAACCACCGCCGCGAGGTGCTGGATAAACTTTGCGCAGAGGCCGCGCTGCTTTTGGGGTCGGGTGCAAAGCTTGCACTTGGGCTCCAGCCAAGCAATGCTGCCATTGTCGCGAACAAATCCGCCTTGCGCGTCTTTGTCCGGGCAAAAGACGAACCGAATGATGTTCTTTGTTGTATCTGCGCATCAGGCGTTGATGCGGGCGCATTCCTTGAAGATGCCCGTGCCAGTCTGGATCGCATCAGTAGCGATGAATGAACACAATGACGAAGCCGGAAGAAGTTCTATGAGCGATTTGAATGCCTTAGCACAGAAAATCTCTGCTCTGACGGCCAAAGACACTGTTTTTGATGCCGGTGCGCGCGTCATATCGCTGGGCGGATCGGACGCGCGGGTGGCCGGTATTCTGGCTGAAATCGACGATACTGTGCTGGAACGAAATCTTGAATTCAAAGCCGACAACAACACGCTCAATCTGATCGTGGCCGGTCGCCGTTTGCGTGGTGTCCTTGCGGCATCGACGGAACAGGCGCAGGATGTAATCGGCAAGACAATCTCGCGCGAGGACCCCGATCTTTTGCTGGCGGTGTCTGACCTGATCTCGTCGATTTGCGGCACGGCAGAGCGCATCACCGTACGCAGTTTGGCACCGCAGCCGTTTGGCACCGGCGGCGAACGTGGAATCTCGGCCCAAGGGCTTGCC
>CAYGMX010000281.1:0-4470 GCA_964351055.1 uncultured Loktanella sp.
AATGTCTTGGCCTCGGCCCCGCCGGTGATGTGGGTGACAAGCGCCCCCATCGCGGTTGTGTTTGGCACAGGTGATAGGCTGTGCCCCGTCAGTTCAGCAACAGCCATGCGACCCGCCAAAAGCCCCATCGCTGCACTTTCCACATAACCTTCGACGCCCGTTATCTGGCCCGCAAAGCGGATATTGGGGCGCGTGCGCAGCCGCATCTGGTGGTCCAGCAAGGTGGGCGAATTGATGAAGGTGTTGCGATGTATCCCGCCAAGCCGTGCAAATTCGGCGTCTTCCAGCGCCGGAATCATTTTAAAAACATCCTTTTGCGCGCCGTACTTCATCTTTGTCTGAAAACCGACAATATTGAACAATGTCCCAAGCGCATTGTCGCGCCGCAGCTGGACAACCGCATAGGGTTTGTTCGCGGGATCATGGGCATTGGTCAGGCCGACTGGCTTCATCGGACCAAAGCGCAGCGTTTCGCGCCCCCGTTCCGCCATCACTTCGATCGGCAGGCATCCGTCAAAATAGCCTGCGGTTTCGCCTTCCTTGAACGCGGTCTTCTCGGCGGCCAAAAGCGCGTCGATGAAGGCTTCGTATTGGGCCTTGGTCATCGGACAGTTGAGGTAGGCTGTCTGCTCTTCCTCGGTCTCGCCCTTATCATAGCGTGATTGCATCCATGCCACATCCATGTTGATACTGTCATGATAGACAATCGGCGCGATGGCATCAAAGAACGCCAGCGCCTCCGCACCGGTTTCCTTCTGGATCGCCTCTGCCAAGGCACCTGATGTCAGTGGACCAGTGGCAATGATCCAGTGTCCGTCATCAGGAAGGGCTGTAACTTCTTCATAAGAAACAGAAATATTTGGGTGTGATGTCAAAGCAGCCGTCACGCTTTCCGCAAAAGGATCACGGTCCACAGCCAAGGCCCCACCCGCAGGCAGGCGGTGCTTGTAGGCCGTCTGCATGATCAGCCCGTCTGCCTGCATCATTTCCCAATGCAGTAGCCCGACAGCATTCTGTTCACTGTCATCGGACCGGAATGAATTGGAGCACACCATTTCACCCAGATTGCCGGTACGATGCGCAAAGGTTTCAACCTTCGGGCGCATCTCGTGAATGATAACCTTGAGGCCGGCGTTCGCCGCCTGCCAGGCGGCCTCTGATCCGGCCATTCCGCCGCCGATGATGTTGAGTATGTGCTGCATGGGTTTGATTTAGTCCCCAACGCGGAAAAAGAAAAGGCCCGCAAAGATGCGGGCCTGTCTTATTCTCTTAATCGGTAGATCTAGTAGCCAAAGCCAGCATAGGTGCGGTTGCTGAAGATGTTTCCGCCGTTGCCACCAAAGCTGTATTCGGCCCCGATCCCAATGTATTCGGCATCCTCAGTCGAGGTAAAGAGTGTTGTGCTCGTCCTTGCCGATGCACTGATCTGACCAATTTCTGCAAAAACCGAAGGGCCATTCGCAAAGCTATAGCGCGCCACAATAGAGGTATCGCTAAAGGTGAGATCGGTTAGCGGCTCTCCGCCCCCAGGATCAAAACCATCGTCAATGGTTTGTGAAGCATAGTTTAGCCCCAGGGCAAAGCCAGGACTAACCGAGAATTCGAAGCCGATGCCCGCAACAGTTATATCAAGATCGCCAATGTCGTCGCTATCAACAACGCCGTAGTATGCCTCAAAGCGTGAATTCTGGGTTCTGCTGCCACCCTCGAATCCGTAAATATTGGCTTCGTTATCGCCGTCTGAGTCTTGCGCCGCAAAAAGACCGATCGCAGCGGTTGGGGAAAACTTATAACTGCCACGCACAGTCGCATTAAACACGTCGTCTGCATTGTCTGCGTTGTAAGTACCAATATTGCCACCTAGTGCAAATTGATCTGTGATGCCAACCTCGATGCCTGCCTCGAAGGTCGTCAGATCCAGATCGATGTTATCGTCGGTATAAGACCGGTATGTTCCCGACACGGATGCACCCGATATGTCCTGTGCAACGACAGGTGCAGCGGCAGCAGAGAGCATAAGTGCTGCAAAAATAGTGATTTTCGACATTCCAAAATCCTGTATGATTTTTGTTCTGCCCCATAAATTACAGAGATTGCAGGGTTTGGAAGGGCCAGCATTTTATAAGCTGGCATTGTTGTCGTTGCGCGACAGTCCTAGGCCTCCAAAAACCACAGACGGCCTATTCACACAGCTCAAATTGCCTCGGCTTTGTGTCCTGAGAGCCACGCCAAAAACAAAAGACCCCGCAGATACCAGCGGAGTCTCTTTTCGTGTTCAGCTCTTGGTGCGGTTATGTTGGTGGACCAGCCGGGGAAACCTCGAATGCACCGCGCCGTCCGAAGGTGGTACCTCCATCTGGACCGATGGCGATGCTGGCTTGAATGCCGAAGAACAGTTCAGAAACTTCGTCCACGCCGCTGTCAAGGTTCAACTGTCCAATAGTCGCGCCGAACCGTGGTCCCTGTGCCAGTTGGTAATATCCCCCAACCTCAAAGGCGGACGACGAGAAACCATCGCCCGAAAAACCATCCAGATTAGCAACGAACGAGAAATCCGATCCAAGCTCATAGGTTGCGGCAGCGCCGTAGATTGTCACATCTTCATCGACCGCATCACTCGCGCTGCCAAAGTAAGCCTCAATATCTCCAAGACCAAAGTCATAGGCAAATTCCGCGCCGATAAGATCGCTGTTTTCATCCCCGACATAATCCTGCCCGATAAACAGGCCGATGGATGTGGCGGGATCCACACTGAAGATGAAATGCGCTGTGAGGTTAGAAATATCGGATTCGCCAACGTCAAAATTGTAAGAGCTTGCGCTGATCGCTGCGGAAACCCCGTAGGCCAGTGCGAATTCGGCAGAACCGAAATAATTGACCCCGCCAAAATCATCGACATCCGGAGAGTCGCTATATTCGATCCCCAATTCTGCGCCAGTAAAGCCTTGCGCAAAGCCAGCGGTTGTTCCCAAAAAAATCACTGCGGTCGATAAAAGTACCTTATTGAACATCCTCGTATCCCTCTTTTTTGTTTTTAGGCACGCATGCCCCCAGTTTTTCGCCCTCTGATGACAGGCAAGATGGAAAGCTTGGGCGGTTATCCTTCCATTGGTTCCTCTGCGTCACCCTGATCGGCAATCCACGCGACGCTCACGACTGTTTCACCTTTGCCGGTGTCAAACACCTTCACGCCACCTGCACCGCGCGACCGGAAGGAAATCCCTTCCACAGGGACCCGAATGGACTGCCCCGTAGATGTAACGAGCATGATTTGGTCTGATAATTCAACTGGGAAGGAAGTGACAAGCGGACCTCCGCGCATCGCCTTGTCCATCGCAGCAACCCCCATGCCGCCGCGCCCGCGCAACGGATAGTCATGACTTGACGACAGCTTGCCAGAGCCTTTGGCCGTGATCGTCAGGATCAGGTTTTCCGCCGCGGACATTTCCGCATAGCGTTCCTGACTGATCGCGCCGGGTGCGACATCGTCTTCATCCTCGTTTTCGGCTTCATCGGTCAGGCCTGCCATGGCGCGGCGCATTTTGAGATAGGCCGCCCGTTCTTCCGCTTCGGCTTTGAAGTGGCGGATGATCGACATCGACACGACCTTGTCTTTGCCCTGCAACCTGATCCCACGCACACCGACAGAACTGCGCGAGTTGAAGACCCGCACATCGGTGGCAGGAAAACGGATCGCACGGCCCGAAGAGGTCACCAGCATCACATCGTCGTCGTTTGAAGCAATGCGCGCGTTGATCAGTGTGGTATCGGCATGTTCATCCTCGAACTTCATCGCGATCTTGCCGTTGCGCATGACGTTGGTGAAATCCGACAGCTTGTTGCGCCGCACGGTCCCCGCAGAGGTGGCAAAGACGACTTGCAGATCGTCCCATTCTTCCTCTGGCCGGTCCACAGGCATGATCGCGGCAATCGATACACCCGAAGGGATCGGCAGGATATTGACGATCGCCTTGCCTTTCGCTGTCCGGCTGCCCAGTGGCAGGCGCCATGTCTTGAGCTTGTAAACCATGCCATCGGTCGTGAAGAACAGCAGTTGCGTATGGGTATTGGCCACGAAAAGGGTGGTGACCACGTCTTCTTCCTTGGTGGCCATCGACGACAGGCCCTTGCCCCCGCGCCGCTGCGCGCGGAAATCGGCCAAGGCCGTGCGTTTGATGTAGCCGCCCGAGGTGACGGTCACAACCATGTCTTCTTTCTCGATCAGGTCTTCGTCTTCCATGTCGCCTGACCAGTCGACAATCTGGGTGCGGCGGGGTACGGCGAAAAGATCGCGCACTTCGGTCAACTCGTCACGGATGATCTGCATGATCCGCTCGCGGGACCCCAGAATCTCAAGGTATTCCCGTATCTTGGCGGCGAGGTCCTGCAATTCGTCCGTGACTACCTTCACGCCGCTCTGGGGCAGGCGTTGCAGCCGCAGGTCAAGGATGGCGCGCGCCTGCATCTCGG
>CAYGMX010000282.1:0-4463 GCA_964351055.1 uncultured Loktanella sp.
TCGGTTTTGCAGATGATTACGCGAAAGTGTCCAAACAGAACACCAAAGGCGTGTCAGGCAAGGTCCGTATCTTGCTGGGTATCCTGATCGCGGGGATCGCGGGTTATTGGGCGGCGGCTTATCATCCCGATGACCTGACCAGCCAGCTTGCCCTGCCGATCTTTAAAGATACGCTGATCAATCTGGGCATTTTGTTTATTCCCTTTGCTATCATCGTGATTGTGGGAGCGGCCAACGCGGTCAACCTCACCGACGGGCTGGACGGGTTGGCGATCATGCCGGTGATGATTGCGGCGGGCACCTTCGGGGTGATCGCCTATGCGGTCGGGCGGACCGACTTTACCGAATATCTGGATGTGCATTATGTGCCGCAGACGGGCGAATTGCTGATCTTTACGATGGGTTTGATCGGCGGAGGTTTGGGCTTTTTGTGGTACAACGCGCCCCCTGCTGCGGTGTTCATGGGTGATACCGGTTCGCTGGCGCTGGGCGGGGCTTTGGGTGCCATTGCTGTGGCGACCAAACACGAGATCGTGCTGGCAATCGTCGGTGGTCTGTTCGTGGTCGAGGCGCTGTCGGTGATCATTCAGGTCCTCTATTTCAAGCGCACCGGCAAACGCGTGTTCCTGATGGCCCCGATCCACCACCACTACGAGAAAAAGGGCTGGGCCGAGCCGCAGATCGTCATCCGTTTCTGGATTATTTCGCTTATTCTGGCGATGATCGGTCTTGCAACCTTGAAGGTGCGGTAATGATCCCCGTCCAAGGATATGCAGGGCTGACGGTTGCTGTTCTGGGCCTTGGGCGCACGGGGCGCGCGGCGGCGGCAGCACTGGCGGCGGGTGATGCGCACCCCGTTGTCTGGGATGACAGTGCGGTCGCGCGCGACGCGGCAGAGGCCGAGGGGTTCGCGGTGCGCAACCTGACCAAACCCGGCGCCTTTGACGGGGTCGCGGCGCTGATCGTTAGCCCCGGCATACCGCATCTTTATCCAAGCCCGCATCCTGTTATCGCCGCCGCATGGGACGCGCAGGTGCCTGTCGATAATGACATCGGGTTGTTTTTCCGGTCTTTCGCCACGACCGAATGGGAGGAATTCGACACAGCACCCCGCGTGATCGCTGTGACCGGTTCCAACGGAAAATCGACCACGGCGGCCCTGATCCATCATATCCTTGTCGAAAACGGGCGGCCTGCCCAATTGGCCGGCAATATCGGGCGTGGTGTTCTGGATATCGACCCCGCCCATGATGGTGAGGTCGTGGTGCTGGAGCTGTCATCCTACCAGACCGATCTGGCGCGCAGCCTGACGCCTGATGTGGCTGTGTTCACCAACCTCAGCCCCGACCATCTGGACCGGCACGCGGGATTGGGGGGCTATTTTGCGGCCAAGCGCAGGCTTTTCGCCGAAGGCGGGCCGGATCGTGCTGTGATCGGTGTTGACGAGGTTGAAGGGCGCTATATTGCCAACCAGCTTTCCGAAGGGCCGGGCGACGACCGTGTGATCCGGATATCTTCGGGCCAAAAGCTGGTCGGGCGGGGGTGGAGCGTGTTCGCGCGCAAGGGCTTTGTGTCGGAATACCGCAAAGGGCGGCAGGTTGGCGCGCTTGACTTGCGCGATGTCCGCGGGCTTCCGGGTGCGCATAACCATCAAAATGCCTGTGCCGCCTATGCCGCCTGTCGCGCACTGGGACTGGGCCCCAAAGGTATCGAGGCCGCGATGCGGACCTATCCCGGACTGCCGCACCGCAGCCAGCTTGTGGCTGAAAAAGACGGGGTGGTCTTTGTGAATGATAGCAAGGCCACCAATGTCGACAGTGCGGCCAAAGCTTTGCAGGCCTTTGGCCGGATCCGCTGGATTTGTGGCGGATTACAAAAGGAAGGCGGACTTGATGGGCTTTCGCCTTACCTTGACCATGTGGCGAAAGCTTATGTGATCGGACGCGAAGCCGCAGATTTCGCCCGCCAGTTGGCCGGAACCGAGGCAGAGGTTTGTGTGACGATGGATGTGGCTGTCAGACGTGCTATGTCAGAGGCAAAACCTGGCGATGTCGTATTGCTGGCTCCGGCGGCGGCCTCGTTCGATCAATATGACAATTTCGAAAAACGGGGCGAAGACTTTATGGACCGTGTCAGGGATGCATTGGCGTCGGGTGGATCATGATCCACCCGACCTTGCCGCGATCGCCTGCCCCGCAGCCCAGCCGGATGACCATGCCCACTGGAAATTGTATCCGCCCAGCCATCCTGTCACATCGACACATTCCCCGATAATATAGAGGCCCGGCACGTCCTTGGCCGCCATCGTCTTGGATGACAGGCCATCGGTATCCACCCCGCCCAAGGTTACCTCGGCGGTCCGGTATCCTTCGGACCCCGCTGGCATCAAAGACCACGCGCCAAGCGCGTCACACAAGCCCTTGAGCTTGCCGTCGCTTTGGTCGGCCATATTGCCCTCCAGCGGCAGGTCGGCGCGCAGGAAATCAACCAACCGCGCCGGAAGGTGTTGCGCCAAGACCGTCGTCAGTGCCTTGCGCCCATCGGTCCGGCGATGCGATTGCAGCGCGCCCAATAGATCGCCCTTGGGAATGAGGTTGATCTGGATCGGCGCGCCTTCCTGCCAGTAGGAAGAGGCCTGCAAGACAGCGGGGCCGGAAAGTCCCCGATGGGTGAACAGAATCGCCTCGTCGAAGCTTGCGCCTTGCGCCGTGACCTGCGCAGGGGTCGCGACACCCGCAAGCGGTTTGAACTTTTCGTCCGAAAAGGTCAGCGGCACCAGCCCCGGCCTTGGCGTGACGACGGGCAGACCAAACTGTGCGGCAATCTGATACCCCAGACCGGTCGCGCCCATCTTGGGGATGGATTTGCCGCCACAAGCCACCACAAGGTTTGTTGTCGTGATCTGTGTCTGCTTGCCTTCGCGGGTCAGTGTGACCAGAAAATGGGTCCCGTCATGTCCGATCTCGCCCACGTCTGTTTGCAGCCACAGTTGCGCCCCCGCCTTGTCCATTTCCGCACGCAGCATGGAAATGATATCTTTGGCGCTGGTATCGCAAAAAAGTTGCCCCAGCGTCTTTTCATGCCACGCGATCCGGTGCCGGTCCACCAAGGCAATAAAATCCCATTGCGTATATCGTCCCAGAGCGGACTTGCAGAAGTGTTTGTTCCGGCTGATGAAATTTGCGGGGCTTGTGTGGAGGTTGGTAAAGTTGCACCGCCCGCCGCCCGAGATACGGATTTTCTCACCGGCGGCCTTGGCATGGTCCACCACAAGCACACCCGGTCCGGCATGTGCCGCACACATCATGCCCGCAGCGCCGGCCCCGATAATGAGAGTTTCGATCTTCATGGCGCAGCATATGGCGCAAGCGCAGGGCGAGATCAATTTGTTGCACGCCGGATCCCGGCCTTGGGTCAGTGTTTGATGTCACAAAGAAAGAGGAATTGGCGGAATTTCAGTGGAATCGCGGGGAATTGCGGGTTAAGGTGCCCTTAGACCCGGTAAACGGGCGGTTGAGGCAGTATGGCGGTGATCCATGACGGAAATGGTCTATGGGACGGTCCCGGTACAATCCGGTGACCCGGTTCTTCCCCGATGGTGGCGGACAATTGATAAATGGACGATGTCCTGCGTTCTGGTCCTTTTTGGGATCGGTTTGCTCCTTGGGCTTGCCTCTTCTCCGCCTCTGGCCGCAAAAAACGGGTTGGAGCCCTTTCATTATGTGACCCGTCAGGCCGTTTTCGGCGGCGCGGCGATGATGGCGATGTTTGTGGTCTCCATGATGTCGCCCACGCTGGTGCGGCGGTTGGCTGTGCTTGGTTTTCTCTGCGCCTTTGCAGCCCTTGCCTTTCTGCCTGTCTTTGGTACGGATTTCGGCAAAGGTGCGACCCGCTGGTATTCGCTGGGCTTTGCATCTGTGCAGCCATCGGAGTTTCTCAAGCCCGGTTTTGTCGTCATGACTGCGTGGCTTTTGGCGGCTTCGCAACAGTTGGGTGGTCCGCCGGGCAAGACCTATTCTTTTGTTCTGACCATGGTGATCGTGCTGATGCTTGCGCTGCAACCTGACTTCGGTCAGGCCGCATTGGTGTTGTTCGCTTGGGGTGTCATGTATTTTGTAGCGGGTGCGCCGATGGCCGTGCTGATCGTTCTGGCGGGGCTGGTGATTTTTGGCGGGACTGTCGCCTATACGCATTCGGAACACTTTGCCCGCCGGATTGACGGGTTTCTTTCTCCAGAACTCGATCCGACGACGCAGCTTGGCTATGCGACCAATGCGATCCGCGAGGGTGGCTTTTTTGGTGTCGGTGTTGGTGAGGGGCAAGTCAAATGGTCGCTGCCCGATGCCCATACCGATTTCATCATCGCCGTCGCGGCGGAAGAGTACGGGTTGATCTGTGTGCTTGTCATCATCGCCCTTTATGCCATCATCGTGGTCCGCTCGCTTTTGCGTCTGATGAAAGAG
>CAYGMX010000283.1:0-4463 GCA_964351055.1 uncultured Loktanella sp.
ATGTGGGCGAGGATGGCGCGAAACACCGCCCCGTCATGTTGCACCGCGCGACATTGGGATCCTTCGAGCGTTTCATCGGCATCCTGATCGAGGAACACGCCGGCAAGCTGCCGTTCTGGCTGGCCCCGCGTCAGGTGGTTGTGGCCACGATCGTATCGGATGCGGATGACTATGCGCTCGAAGTGGTCGCAGCGCTGAAGGCGGCAGGTGTGCGGGCGGAGGCCGATCTGCGCAACGAAAAGATCAACTTCAAGGTCCGCGAACATTCGGTCGGCAAGGTGCCTGTCATTCTGGCGCTGGGTGCGCGCGAAGTGGAAGAACGGACAGTGACAGCACGGCGATTGGGTGAGAACCAGACCGCTGTAACATCTCTGACGGAAACTGTTGCAGAACTGGCAAAGGCCGCCACGCCACCAGACCTTCTGTAACATTCCAGCGCTGGAAGCTGTAACAAACCCGCCAATGGAAGCATTGGCGGGTTTGTTGTTTTTTATGGCTTTTTCGACCTGCGACAGGGCGCCGCAGTCATTCGTCGGCCAAGTTTACCTCACGGAACTGCGATGCACGGGCCTGTGAATGGCAAATGAACGTACAGGACGTTTAGGGTTTGGACATCGCCGCCTGTCGGTGACCTGATACTGTTGACCCAAACCAAAGGAACTTCTCATGTCCAACGCTACGAAAACGCTCGTCCTCGCAAGTGCTGTTGCCACCGCCCTCGCCGGTCTGTCCACCCAAGCCGCTGCTCAGTCCGGCGACGTCAAATGCTTCGGTGTCTCTCTTGCCGGTGAAAATGACTGCGCTGCCGGTCCTGGCACAACATGTGCCGGCACTTCGACCGTGGATTACCAGGGCAACGCATGGACACTGGTCCCCGCCGGTACCTGCGAAACAATGGAACTGCCAACAATGGCTGACGGTACCGAGCGCATGGGCTCTTTGGAAGCGCTCGAGCGCGACCTGCCAGCATAAGCAAGATCATGGTAAGGTGGGTGCAAACCCACCTTACACACCACGCACACCGGGAGCCTCTTCATGCTTGATGCGACAAACCACCCATCCTTGCCGCCTCTCCCGGGCGTAGGTTACAAGGCCCAGCACTACAGCGACATCATGGCCAACCCCGGCCCCTTGGGCTGGCTCGAGATTCACGCAGAGAACTATATGGGTGACGGTGGCCGCCCCATCGCGCAATTGCGCCACCTTTCCGAGCGATTCCCGATTTCGGTGCATGGGGTTGGCCTGTCGATCGGCGGCGAGGCCAATCTGGACCTCGACCATCTTGCCCGCTTGAAACATCTGGTAACTTGGCTCAACCCCGCCAGCTTTTCCGAGCATCTGGCGTGGTCCACCCATGACAGCCACTTTTACAACGACCTTTTGCCCCTGCCCTATACCGCTCGAACACTGACCCGCGTCGCTACTCACATCAATCAGGTTCAGGACGTCGTGGGCCGCCAGATGCTGCTGGAAAACCCCTCCAGCTACCTCGCATTTGCCGAGTCCACGATGTCCGAGACCGATTTTCTGCGCGAATTGGTCGCCCGCACCGGCTGTGGCCTCTTGCTGGACGTCAACAACGTCTTTGTCAGTGCCACGAACCTGCAAACATCTCCGCAAGCCTATATCGACGCGTTCCCGCTCGACGCTGTCGGGGAAATCCACCTTGGCGGCCATGACGAAGATCAGGACGAAACCGGTGCGCCGTTGCTGATTGACAGCCATGGCAAGGCGGTCGTTGATCCGGTTTGGGCGCTGCTGGATTACACCCTCGCCAAATCCGGCCAAAAGCCACTGCTGATCGAATGGGACACCGATGTGCCCGATTGGTCCGTGCTGTCAGCCGAGATAGCCCGCGCCGATGCCGCCCTTGCCGCGGTGCCCGCATGACGCCCCCTCAGTCCGATTTTACCAGCGCCGTGCTTGATCCGGCGGCGGCTGTCCCCGCGGGCCTGATCAATCCTGATGGCGCACCGGCGGCCAAGCGCTTTGACGTTTACCGCAACAATGTGGCCGTTGGCTTGTCTGACGCGCTGGAGGCGGCATTCCCAGTTGTCCGCAAACTGGTTGGTGATGCATTCTTTCGGGCAATGGCCGGTGTCTATCTGCGCAAGCATCCGCCAAAGTCCCCGGTCATGATGTTTTATGGCGATGCGATGCCGCAATTCCTGCGCCGCTTCCCGCCAGCCCAAGCCATCGCCTATCTTCCCGATATCGCTGCCGTCGAATTGGCGTTGCGCCATGCCTATCACGCAGCTGATGCCACACCAGCGGCGCCGCAAGCGCTGGCAGAACTGCCCCCCGAGGCGCTGATGGGGGCACGCCTGCGTCTGGCACCTGCCGTGCATTGCGTTTCCTCTGACTACCCTATTCACGCGATCTACCGCGCCAATACCACCCAAGGCGCGCCCAAACCCGTGATGCAAGCCGAAGCGGTCCTGATCACACGGCCCGGATTTGACCCCGACCTGCACGTCATTAACGCGGCCGCAGTGTGCTGCATTGATGCCTTGAAATCGGATCAGACGCTGGGGCAGGCCATGGCCACTGCGGATCAAACGCTGGATCTGGGCCATGTTCTGGGCCTTTTGCTGGCGCAAGGCGCTGTTACTGAGATTTACTGAAAGGCCCCAAGATGACGTCCTCCCCCTTTGCCGCACTGGCGCGCCCCATCAACAGTCTGGGCGATGCAACGCTCCCGCTTCTGGCACGGCTTGTCTTTGCCGGAGTCCTCTTCATGTATTATTGGAATTCGGGGCTGACCAAACTGGGTGACGGGATTTTCGGGGTCCTCACACCTTCATCAGGGGCTTATGTGCAAATCTTTCCCAAGGCGATGGAAGCGGCGGGCTATGACACCTCGCAGTTGACCGTCTTTCACTGGGCTGTCGTGACCGGCGGCACGATCGCGGAATTCGTACTGCCGATCCTGATCGTGATCGGGCTTTTGACCCGACTGGCGGCGTTCGGGATGATCGGATTTATCGTGGTGCAATCCCTGACCGACCTTTTCGGGCATGGCGGGATCGCGCATGAGGGGACGCTAGGCGCGTGGTTCGACAGGATGCCGGATGCGCTGATCCTTGACCAGCGGGCGTTCTGGGTGCTGTGCCTGCTGATCCTTGTGTTCAAGGGCGCAGGTGCGCTCTCGATTGACCGGCTTTTGTTCAGAAATGCGCCTTAGGCTCGTCTGGCTTGCCAGCGGCAATCGCCAGCAGGCCACCCAAGGCGACAAAGCCAATCGGGAACATCGTCCCCACATTAAAACCGAAGGCGGTGTAGAAACAAAACGCGCTGATCAGCATCAGGATTCCGCCCCATAAGGCGCGGGATTTGGCCATTGCACCGCCGGCAATAGCAAGCAACGGGGCGATGAAACTGGCAAACCGGATAAAGCCGGGGTTTTCAAGGAAGCCAAAGAACTGGCCCACCTCGGCATGGCGTTCCGACAATTCGGCGTAGCCATAGCCGAACAGGCCGACCAGAATACCGATCAGGCCGCCGATCAGGCCAAGCATGGATGCGGCGTTGCGCATGGGTGTTCTCCTTACTGCTCTGAGACCGACATAGGCAGTCTTGGATCATTCGCCAAGGTACTTTGCCTGTACATCCGCTTTCCAGCCGATGGTCCACTGGCCCTCGGCTTCGATCACGGGGCGTTTCATCAAGGTAGGGTGTGCGGCCAAAAGCGCCGCAGCATCGGCCTCCTTCTCGGAATCAGAGAGCGCACGCCATGTGGTAGAGGCACGGTTCAGCGCGCCATCACCGAAGACCGCGATGATTTTGGCGCGGTCGGCAGCCGAAACACCATCTGCCCGCACGTCAATCACCTGTGGTTGATATCCAGCCGCTGCCAAGTTTTTCAGCGCCTTTCGGCAAGTATCGCAGGTTTTTAAGCCAAAAAAGCGCATATTGCCCCCTGAATGTGCAAAAATCTTCTCAATCGCGTGAATGCGACGACGTGTCATTTGCCTTTTTCATAAAACGAATAACCATGGATTCACAAGGCGAAGGGAAGTCCGCGTGTCGCGGGGCCCAAGACCTGCCCTGCCCGAAAGGGCACGACATGAAGGAGAAGACACAATGCCAAGCGGCACTGTAAAATGGTTTAATACGACAAAAGGCTACGGGTTTATTGCACCCGATGACGGCGGATCAGATATTTTCGTGCATATTTCAGCAGTCGAACAATCCGGCATGACCGGACTGGCCGATGACCAGAAGGTCACATTCGATCTGATCGAAGGGCGTGACGGGCGCAAGATGGCAGGGAACCTCGCCAAAGCCTGATCCTAGAGCCAGACCGCCTGTGCGGCGGTATCCCAGCCCAATGTCCAGCGTGTCCCGTCAGTGATGACGGGGCGTGCCATAAGTGCTGGCTGGTCGGCCAGTTGATCCTCGGCCTCGCTCTCGCGCATCCATGCGTTGAGGTTGCGATAGGCCTGCGATTTGCGGTCCACCAG
>CAYGMX010000284.1:0-4455 GCA_964351055.1 uncultured Loktanella sp.
GATAGATCATGGTTTGATAAGGGATAAAGGCCCCGAGGATCAGGATGGTAAAGAAGACCTCGGACCCTTTGAATTTCCAGTTGGACAGCGCGTAGCCATTCACCGATGCAATGGCGATGGACAGCACAACCGAAGGGATCAGAATTTGCACAGAGTTCCAAAAACCCCGCGACAGCCCATCGCAATTCACGCCTGTGCAGGCCTCTGACCAGGCTTTCACCCAAGGCTCGAACGTGATTTCCAAGGGCGGGCCAAAAACATTGCCCATGCGGATTTCCGGCATCCCCTTGAGCGAGGTCACGACCATCACATAAAGCGGCAGCAGATAGTACATGCTGACAACGATCAGCGTGCCATAAAGAAAGATATTGGCGCGGCTGAACCGCTTTTTTGGTTTGGGGCCGCGTGGGCCAGTCATTGTCAGATCAGCCATTCTTTTTGCCTCCGAATTCAAGGTAGGCCCAAGGGATCAAGATGATGATCACAGAGACAAGCATCATGGTCGAGGCCGCGAAACCTTGGCCAAGGTTCTGGGCGCGGAACATATATTCGATCACGTATTTGGCAGGCACTTCAGAACTGATGCCCGGCCCGCCGTTCGTTTGGGCCACAACAAGATCGTAAAGCTTGATGATCCCGGACGCGATCAGCACCAGCGCCGTGATGAAAACGGGGCGCATCATCGGGATGATGATCCGGATATAGGTTTTGACCGTGCCGATCCCGTCAACGCGGGCGGCTTTCCAGATGTCTTCGTCAATGCCGCGCAAGCCCGCAAGCATGATGCACATGATCAGCCCCGATCCTTGCCAGATGCCCGCGATCAGCAGGCCGAACATAACGGTGTCGGGGTCATTGAGCGGGTCAAAGGCAAAGCTTTCCCAACCCCACTCCTGCACCAAGGATTGCATCCCGAAATCAGGGTTCAATATCCATTGCCACGCGATGCCGGTCACGACAAAGGACAGCGCAAAGGGATAAAGGAAAATCGTGCGAAAGGCGCTCTCGAACCTGATCTTGCGATCAAGAAGTGCGGCAAGCACGAAACCGATCGTCAGTGTCAGCACCAGCGAACAGACCCCATAAAGCGCGAGGTTGGAGATCGAGATCAACCAGCGCGGCGTGTCCCACAGCCGCTCGTACTGATCCAGCCCGACCCAGTTCAAGCGGGGCAATAGCCGTGAGTCGGTGAAAGAGTGGACCACTGTCCACAGCGTTCCGCCCACAAAGACGACCATCGCCGTCAGGATCATCGGGATCGACGCGATTTTCGCCATCGGATTGCGGAACAGGCGCATCGGTTTGCGCGCCTTGGCAGCCCGCCTGCTGCTGGTGTGTTCAACCACTGACATGATGGTTTCCCCCTGTTTGGCTGACTGGCCTTACGTGGCGCAGGCCCTGATCGGTATCCAGTTGGCCCACCCGACGGATCGGGCGGGCCATCCGGGAGGAAAGCCTAGTCAGCCGCAGCGATCAGATCCGCATAACGCGCCTGTGCTTCGGCAGCGGGCATGTCGCCGGACCAGAACTCGGCCATCAGGTCCTCGATCTGGGTCTGCGTGTCAGCCGAAAGCGACTGGTCGCCCGATGGCAGGATGCCACCGTCAGCCAGAATGCCGAGGCCCTTTTGCATACAGCCGTTGGCGGCAGCCATGTCGATGTCACCGCGCACTGGCAGCGACCCTTTGGCAAGGTTGAAAGACACCTGCACTTGAGGCGAAATGAGAAGTGCGGCAAGTTCCTTCTGCGCGGCTGTGATTTCAGGGTCATCGTTGACAGGGAAATAGAACGCATCGCCACCGGTATCGAGGATCGCATTCAGGCCCAGCCCGGGCAGGCAAGAGTAGTCCTGACCTTCGACCTGCTGTGCAACAGAGAATTCACCCTGCGCCCAGTCGCCCATCAATTGCGCACCGGCCTGTCCGGTGATCACCATATTGGTCGCCTGATTCCAGTCCTGCACGTTGGAGTCGCGTGCCAGTTCGCGCGCATTTGCTACCGCTTCGAAGACGGCTGTGTATTCCGGCCCGCGCGCTGTATCGGCGTTCTTGTTCACGGTCACATCACGCCATGCATCCAGACCGGCAACGGCAATCGTGATCGCGCCGAAGGCAAGGTTCTGCTGCCAGCCCTGCTGACCCATGGCAAGCGGCACAAGGCCTGCGGCTTCCAAAGCGGGCGCTGAAGCCACGAATTCGTTCCAGTTCGTCGGCACGGGAACACCGGCCTTTTCATAGGCGTCATGGCTGAGCCACAACCACTGGGCCGAGTGAATGTTGACCGGCACGCAATAGATGCGACCGTCCAATGTGCAACTGTCCAACAAGGATGACGGATTGACAATATCCGTCCAGCCACCCGCTTCGGCGACGTCGGTGAGGTCAAGCATCAGGCCCGCCTCGATCAGCTCTTCGGCCTGGCGACCATGGTTCAACTGGGTTGCGGCCATCGGATCACCGCCCAGAATACGGCTGATGATGATCGGGCGCGCCGTGCCACCGGACCCTGCAATCGCGCCATCAATCCAAGTGTTGCCTGTCGCGTTCCAGGCTTCGGCAAATTTGGAAACGGCAGCGGCTTCACCGCCCGATGTCCACCAGTGCGTCACTTCAAGCTCAACGGCCGATACGGCCGAAGCGCTCATGATCGCGGTCGCCGCGAGTAGCTTTGTTGTCAGTTTCACGATTCTCTCCTCCCTGGTTCTAAATCGTTGTAGTAAAGCCTATATCGATTTAGATTGACCTCGCAAGACAAATTCAGCCACTATCCAAGGGTACAGTCCGGCAAGTCACTAATGCCTTGTTGTCAGACTGTTTTTGCAAGGTCGCCTGTCTGGTGTTGGGATCAAAACCTGCTTAGTTTGGCGATTCAAAAGGAGACCGATCAAGATGCCGCAAAGCGAAGGCCCGCCCAAGACTGCGACGGCAGGTCAGGCCACGGTCGGCAAACCTACCTTGAAAACGATCGCCCGCATCAGCGGTCTGGCTGTGCCAACTGTGTCACGCGCCCTGAACGATGCGCCCGACATCGGCAACGAAACGAAGAAGCTAATCCGCAGGATTGCGCAAGAAATCGGGTATGTCCCGAACCGCGCCGGTGTGCGGCTGCGGACAGGCCGGACCAATGTGATCAGTCTGGTGATGTCAACCGAACATGACCTGATGAGCCATACAGCCCGCCTGATTGCATCTGTCGCTGGCGGTCTGCGCGGTACGCCGTTCCATTTGATCGTGACCCCCTTCTTTCCCGACCAAGACCCGATGGAACCTGTGCGCTATATCGTCGAAACCGGTTCAGCTGATGCCATTATCATGAATCAGATCCAGCCCGAAGACCCGCGCGTGGCCTATCTGATGGAAAGGAACTTTCCCTTCGCCACCCATGGCCGGACAAGCTGGTCCGACCGTCACCCCTATTATGACTATGACAACAAGGCCTTTGGCAGTCTGGCGATCAAGCAACTTGCCGCACGTGGCCGCAAGACTATCTTCGTCATCGCGCCGCCGCAGACGCAAAGCTATGCGCAGCACATGATCTCTGGCGTGACAGAAACGGCCGCCAAACATGGGGTGAACATCACGATTGCAGACGGGATCACCAGCGATACGGCAAGCGCCGAGGTCGTCGGATTTGTCCGCGAGACACTGCAGGCCCGCCCCCAGATCGATGCAATCGTGACGGCCTCGACGTCTTCGGCAATGGCGGCGGTTGCGGGGCTGGAACAGTACGGTGCCCAAGTCGGGCGGGAAATCGATGTCTTCGCCAAAGAGGCGATGCCCTTTCTCAAGCTTTTTCGTGCGGACATCCTGACCCTTGCAGAGCAGGTCAACACGGCAGGCGATTTTTTGGCGCGCGCCGCCATTCAGGCAATCCGGCAGCCGCTGGAGCCGCCGATGCAGGGCCTTGAAGTACCGTCAGACGACACCCTTTAGATTTGCGACGATATCCGCCACCGGCTGCGTGATCGAAACGGTCGCCGTTGCGTGGACAGGAACCTCCAGTATCGCGAACTGGCTGTCCAGCAGGGACGCGGGCATATAGTGATCCCTGCGCGTGGCCAATCGCGCCGCTACAATCGCCCGTGGCGCGTCCAGATAGACGATCCTGAGGTCGGGGATCGCCGCGCGCAGGTGGTCGCGGTAGGACTTGCGCAGCGCCGAACAGGCAAAGACCGTAACAGCGCGGCCCCTTTCTCTGTTCACCGCGACAGCCAGCGCATCCAGCCATGGCCAGCGCATGTCGTCAGTCAAGGGGTGCCCCGCTGCCATATGGGCCACATTGCTTTGCGGGTGATAATCATCGCCATCCAGAAAAATCCCGCCACGCGCAGCAGCCAAGGCCGCGCCGACCGTTGATTTTCCGCAGCCTGACACGCCCATCACCATGATCGCCGGATGCATTCTATCTGCCCGGAATTACGCCGCGCTTGATGCCTTTGCCTTCCCAGTCTTCCAT
>CAYGMX010000285.1:0-4451 GCA_964351055.1 uncultured Loktanella sp.
ATCGTCAACGGGATCGACCTGACGCTCCTAGTGCTGTATCAGGAGATCTATGGGCTGACCACACCGCTTCTGACGACCTCGGACGGGCGCAAGATGGGCAAATCCCAAGGCGGGGCGATCTGGCTGAACGGCGATATGCTGTCGCCTTACGAATTCTGGCAATTCTGGCGCAACACCACTGATGCCGACACGGGCAAGTTCCTGAAGCTCTTTACTGAATTGCCGGTGGATGAGTGCGACCGCCTTGGCGCGCTGCAAGGCTCCGAGATCAACGCTGCCAAGATCATCCTCGCCAATGAGGTGACGACGCTCTTGCACGGGGCAGATGCCGCAAGGACCGCCGAGGCCACAGCGCGCGAGGTCTTTGAAAGGGGTGGTGTGGGGGATGATCTGCCGACCCTGACGCTCAGCGCGGGTGAGTTGGGCGATGGCATGTCCATCGTGCAGGTGATCGTCAAAGCCGGCCTTGCAAAAAGCGGCAAGGAGGCCAAGCGCCTGATTGCCGAGAACGGAGCGCGGATCAATGACGCACCGCTTACCGATGCCGGATTGATGGTTGATGCCGCCGCCCTTGCCCTGCCCATGAAACTGAGTGCAGGCAAGAAACGTCACGCGCTGGTACAATTGGCAGACTAGGCTCTGGACGCTAGGGCCTTGGGCTCGGTTGTCATCGCTGGTACGGCGTGTCGTCTGATGCTAAGCCAAGGCAAACAACGGCAAAGGCCCTGCCCATGACATTGTTGCAGATCACATCACTTCTGATCGTCCTTGCGGGTGCGTTCGGGGCCGTCAACTATCTCTTTCTCAAGCTTCCGTCGGCCATCGGCATTCTGGTTGTTGCGCTTTTCGCTTCTTTCGGCGTCATGTTGCTTGACCTTCTGGTGCCCGCGCTTGGCGTAGCGGATCAGGTCCGTGCGACAGTCCTCGAGATCGAATTCTCCGAGGCTTTGCTGGAGGGTATGCTGGGCCTTTTGCTGTTTGCGGGGGCCTTGCATGTCAAGCTGGCCGATCTGCGGCGTGAATGGGTTCCTGTGGCGCTGATGGCCACAATCGGGATCGCTTTGTCCACCGTGATCGTCGGCTCCGGGCTTTCGTGGCGCACGGGCATGGCATTGCTAGTGGCGCTGGTTTTCGGTGCGCTGATCTCGCCCACCGATCCTGTAGCCGTGCTGGGGGTGCTGCGTCAGGCCGATCTGAACAAATCGCTCGAGACAAAGATCGCCGGAGAAAGCCTGTTCAACGATGGCGTGGCCTATGTTGTTTTCCTGGTACTTGTGGGGCTGGCCTTTCCTCAGGGTGACGGCCATGGCAGCGGGGTCGGTGGTGCCGCAGCGCTATTTTTCCAAGAGGCCGTGGGCGGTGCGGTGCTGGGCATCGTGCTGGGCTGGCTGACCTTTCGGGTGATGCGGCGGATCGATGATTATGCGCTTGAGGTCTTGATCACGCTTGGTCTGGCCTTTGGTGGCTATGAACTTGCAGTCTATCTGCATGTTTCCGCCCCGATCATGGCGGTCTGTGCCGGATTGCTGATTGGCGATGTGGGCAGCAAATACGGGATGTCCGAAGAAACGCGCCAGTATGTTGATGCCTTCTGGAAACTGATTGATGAAATTCTCAATGCCGTGCTTTTCCTGTTGATCGGGGTAGAGGTCTTTGCGATTGCCTTTGATCTTCAGTATATCACCGCCGGAGTAGCCGCGATCGCGCTTGCGCTTTTTGCAAGGCTGGCAGCCGTCGCCGTGCCGGTCATGATCCTGCGGCCTTTCCGCGCGTTTTCAACGGGGGTGATCCCGATCATGACATGGGGCGGGCTCAAAGGCGGCATTTCGGTCGCGCTGGCCCTGTCCTTGCCTGAAAGCGACTGGAAACCGTTGATCCTGACAGCGACTTATCTGGTCGTGATCTTTTCGATCATCGTACAGGGCCTGACGGTCGCGCCACTGGCGAAACGGGTCAACACCAACCAAGGTCCCAAACCATGATCCCTTATTACGTCTACGATGTGTTTTCGGCGGTGCCCTTTGGCGGCAACCCTCTGGCTGTGATCCCTGACGCGACCGGAATTGCCGAGCCCGATCTGCAAAAGATCGCGCGGGAGTTCAATTTTTCCGAAACAACCTTTGTTTATCCTCCCGATGATCCCAAACATACCGCCAAGGTCCGCATCTTTACACCGACCATGGAAATACCTTTTGCAGGGCATCCGACGATTGGCACAGCGATTGCCCTGCGCGATGCAGGCCAAAGTGGTGCTATGGTTCTTGAACTGGGGGTTGGGCCGATACCTTGCGCCTTCGCGGGCGATCTGGCGTCTTTCACGGTCACGGCCCCGCTGACCCGACGGGCAACACTTGAACCGGCGCTGGTCGCCAGCTGTCTGGCGCTTGATCCAGCAGCGATCCGGACCCAGACGCACGCGCCCGCCTATGCCGGTGTGGGGCTGGAATTTGCACTTGTCGAACTGACGGATCAGGCCCAGCTGGTGGCCTGTGCACCGGTCACCGAAGCGTTCAAGCGTGCCGCGGCCCTTTATCCCGCCAGCATCGACTTTCCGGTCTTTGCCTATGTGCGCGACGGGATGGATATCCATGCGCGCATGTTCGCCCCGCTTGACAACATCCCTGAAGATCCTGCCACCGGCAGTGCATGTGCGGCTTTGGCAGCGCTCCTGACCGAGACGTTGCAGAAGGATCTTGTGCTCAACATCCTGCAAGGGGAAACCATGGGGCGTCCCTCCCATATTACCGCCACTACCCGACAGGGACAGCCGGTTACAGTGACCATCAGCGGAAAGGCGGTGCGGACAATGCAGGGCGCCTTGGTGCTATGAACAGCGCGGCGCGTACACCACCGCAGCCGCTTTGTGCGTTTGACGTGCGGGCCGACGGACAGGCCGAGCCTGTTTCGGACATAGACAGCCCGATTGACACCCAAGATATCGTCTACCGCTGGCTTCATTTCGATCTTTCCGCGGCAGGGCTGGCTGACTGGTGCCATGCGACACTCCCACCGCTGGCAGCGCGCGCGCTTCTGGCAGCCAAGACAAGGCCACATGTCGAGAACCATGACGACGGGCTGGTTGCCACCTTCCGTGGTGTGAACCTGAACGAAGGGGCCGAACTTGAAGACATGGTATCGCTGCGCCTGTGGATGACGGAACGGTTGGTCGTGACCGTGCGGCGCGAACGGGTCTTTGCGATGGAAGAACTGGCCAACCAGATGCGGGCAGCAGATGCCCCGCCTACCCCTGCCCGACTTGTGGCACGGATCACTGAAAACCTTGTCGCCCGTATCGAAGAAATTTCGCTTGATCTGGAAATGCGCACCGACCAGCTTGAAGAGGCTGTTTATGACAACGCAGGGCGTGATGTCAGCACGCTGGCACCCTTGCGCCGCAGCGTCATCAAGCTGCGGCGGCACGTCGGCCCCATGACAGATGCGCTCAAATCGCTTGCCACAACCGAGACAGTGCTGATCCCCAAGAAACTGCGTCATCGGCTAAGGGATACGGCAAACAGGGCAACCCGTTCTGTCGAAGAAGTCCACGAGGTCACAGACCGCCTGATCGCCTTGGGACAGCACATTGATTTGAACAACGACATACGCTTGGCCCGCAACAGTTATGTTCTGTCGGTGATTGCCGCGATTTTCCTGCCCCTGGGTTTTCTGACCGGCCTTTTCGGTGTCAATGTCGGCGGCATGCCCGGCGTCGATAGCGACTTGGGCTTTGTGATCCTGTGCGCCGCGATGGTCGGGGTTGGTGCAGTGGGTTACATCATCCTGCGTTGGCTCAAGTGGTTCTAGGGCAGTCGCTACTGGAAACCTCGGCCAAGGGTCGCTATCACCAAAACAGACAAGACGAGGCCGCTATGACGACCACCATTCTAGAACGCTGCGAGGCAAACGGGCTGCGGATGACCGACCAGCGCCGGACAATCGCGGGCATTTTGCAGGATGCGGATGACCATCCCGATGTCGAAGAGCTTTACAACCGTGCCTCTGCGGTTGATCCGCGCATTTCGCTGGCAACTGTCTACCGGACGGTCAAGCTGTTTGAAGAAACGGGGATTCTGGAAAAGCATGAGTTCGGCGACGGGCGTGCGCGCTACGAGGCAGCCGACCGCGACCACCACGATCACCTGATCGACGTGCATTCCGGCGAAGTGATCGAATTCGTCGACCCCGAAATCGAAAAGCTGCAAGAGCGTATCGCCGCAAAACTGGGGTATCGGTTGATGGGGCATCGGCTGGAACTCTATGCTGTGCCATTGACCGACAAGGACAAATAATCTTGGAAAATATCCGCGGCGCGGCCTTCATGGTCCTTGCGATGTTCTGCTTTGCGGTCGAGGACGCGCTGATCAAGCTTTTGGCGACCGACATGCCGGCGGGGCAGATCCTCGCGATCATCTGTTTGGGTGGGTTGATCGGTTTTCTGTGCTGGTCGGCAG
>CAYGMX010000286.1:0-4450 GCA_964351055.1 uncultured Loktanella sp.
GAAGTAATCCAGTATCTTGCCGATCAGCGTCAGGTCCTCGAAATTCGACGATGTGAGGCCACGCAGCGGGAAGATGCGGAAATAGGACCCGCCTGCGAAAAGCACGATCAGCAGGATGGCAAACAGGAACCCCGGGATCGCATAGCCCACGATAATCGCACCCGATGTCCATGTGTCAAAGGGGGTGCCATCGCGCACGGCCTTCTTGATGCCCAGAGGGATCGAGATGAGATAGGCGATCAAAGTGGACCATAGTCCCAGCGTGATCGACACCGGCATCTTTTCCATGACCAGATCGAACACACTGATCGAACGGAAGTAACTTTCGCCGAAATCAAAGCGCATGTAGTTCCACATCATGTTGAGGAACCGTTCAAGGGGCGGCTTGTCGAAACCGAATTCGCGGGCAAGCTGGGCGATAAACTCCGGCTGCAGGCCTCGCCCGCCGATATAGTCGCTTTCGGTCTGCTGGCCGATATCCGCGTCACCGACCCCGCCAGAGATGCTTTCGAACACATCCCCCTGCCCCTCAAGGTTGGCCAAGATCTGTTCGATCGGGCCACCGGGCACAAATTGGGTCAGCCCGAAGTTGATGATCATGATCCCCAGCAGTGTGGGGATCACAAGCAACAAACGTCGGAGGATATAGGCGCCCATCTGCGATGCTTACTGGAACGCGCCTGCGGCGGCGAGGTTGTCGTATTTTTCCTGATTGAACCACCAGTAATCCAGATGGCCCAAACCGAATTCCGGCAGGTTGTCAGGGTATTCGTAAAAGTCGTAGTAGGCGACCCAGTTGCGGCCGGCGTACCATGTGGGCACCATATAATATTCATAGCGCATGATGCGGTCGATCGCGCGCACACCGGCCGCCATTTCATCATAATCCGCAGCATCGCGGACAAATTCGGTCAGCGCATCCACGGCCTCGGAACAGAAGCCTGCAGGGTTGAAGACATCATCGCGGTCTTCACAGCCATACTTCTGCCCAAGGCCAGAGCCTTCTTGCAAGCCATTGTTATAGCTGTCGAAAATCATGTCGAAATCATTCGACTGCGTCCGCGCCTGAAACTGCGAGGGATCGACACGATTGTAGGTGATGTTCACGCCCAACCGTTGCAGGTTTTCGATATAGGGGTTGATGATCCGGTCAAAGCTTTGGCGCGTCTCCAGAAACTCGACATCGAGCGTATTGCCGTTTGCATCACGCAACAGGCCGTCTTCGCCCGAGGTGAAACCTGCCTCTTCCATCAGCGCGAGTGCGGCACTCAGGTTGGCGCGATCCAGCGGGCGGTCGCCGCTTTGATGCGGCAGCAAAGCCTCTTGCGTAAAGACTTCGGGGGCGATTTGGGCGCGGACAGTTTCCAGCATTTCCAACTCGCGACCTTCAGGCAGGCCCGCCGCCTTGAGGCGTTCGTTTTCCCAGAAGCTTTCACGCTGCTGGAACAGGCCGTACTGCAAATTCTCGTTGGTCCATGTAAAGTTATACATCAACCCCAACGCACGGCGCACATTGCGGTCCTGAAACTTGTCGCGGCGCAGGTTGAACACGAAACCGGATGCGGCAGGCAAGGTGCCGTCTTCCAGTTCTTCCGTCTTGACCCAACCTGCCGTGATCGCCGGAAAATCGTAAGATGTCGCCCAGTTGATCGAGCTGTTTTCGCGGCGGAATGTGAATTCGCCAGCCTTGAAACCTTCGAAGGCGGCAGAGGAATCGGCAAAATATTCGATCCTGATCGAATCGTAGTTCCCGCGCCCGATCTGCATCGGATGATCGGCCCCCCAATAGTTCGGGTTGCGCGAATAAATGATCTGCCTGCCCGGATCGACCGAGGAAATCACATACTCGGCGGTGCCAGGCGATGTTGCGATGCGCGCCTCATCCAGCCGCGCACCGGTCTCTTCGAACCATGCCTTGGACATGACAAGTGAATTGCCCATTTGCGTAATGCGCCCACGGGTCGGGAAATCCGGCGCAAAATCAAAGCGCACGGTATAATCGTCGACCGCCTCATAGGTAGGTACAAGTTCCTTTATGTAGGCCGCATAGGACGGTGTCGCCTGTTCGCGCAACAATTCATGGGTGAACACCACATCCTGCGCAGTCATCGGTGTCCCGTCGGAAAATGTGATATCGTCGCGCAGGTTGAAGATGACCCATGCCCTGTCTTCGGGATATTCGATCGTCGTACACAACAGGCAGTAGTAAGACCCGACCTCGTCGGACGTTGACACCATCAACCGCTCGAAGATGCTGGAAGACAGCGCACCCGGCGTGCCCGACAACGTGGCGAAAGGGTTCATGCTGTCAAAGGTGCCATCGGCGGACAGGCTTATTTCGCCCCCCAGCGGCGCATCAGGGTTCACATAATCAAGGTACGGCGCATCTGGCCCGTATTTGAGATCGCCATAATCATTATAGCCGTGGCTTTCGAGAATGACTGTATGACCATCTGCAAAGACCGCGTTTGCGGCCCAAAGTGCGGCAACACCGATCACAGAACCGACGACCCAGTGTTTCAATGCAGTTTCACGGCGATCACGTTGCGCAGCCATTGCACGGGACTGGGGGCGGTTTGACATCATTCACTCCGGTTCTGCTGAGAGCACACTACACATACATGAAGCTAAGAGACAGGATGGCAAATGTTCAAGTTGAGAATGTGTGAACAAATGGTGAGCAGCCCGTAACATTCATGAAATAGGGCCGCCCAATCCGGACGGCCCGATCATGATGACGGTCTTGGCAGGATCAGCCGCCGATCGTCGCGAGATAGGCAATCAGATTTGCGCGATCTTCGACACTGCGCATGCCGTTATAGCTCATCGCTGTGCCGGGCGCATAGGTGCGCGGGTTTTCAAGGAAGCCGTTCAGATGTTCGGGGGTCCAGACATCCACGACCTCGGCCAATGCGCCGGAATAGTTGAAATCGCTGTAATACTGGACTGGCCGGTCGACCACACCATAAAGTGCAGGACCCGTGCCGTGGTTACCGGCTTCAAGCGCGTGACACGACCGGCAGGCCCGCCAGAGCCCTTCACCTTCGGACGCGCTGGCCGATGCCATCACAACAGCAAAATCAACTTCGACAACATCTTCTGCGACTTCGGTTTCAGCACCTTCGACTTCGATCACATAGGCCTGCTCACCATAGCCGTGGCCACCGCCGTGATAAATTTCCTCGGCCAGCCATGCGCCCAGAAGGTAAACCAGTAATGTGCCGCAAAGCGCACCGACCACTTTGGTCGTCGTCATTGTGTCGAACATGTCGCGTTCCATTCAGTTCTAAAGTTTCGCGCGTATCTATCCGCTTCCAACGGTGGGTTGCAAGGTATAGTGGCGCGACCAAACGCCCAATTTTCGCGCGTCAGCGCAAGGAGGTCACACACATGTCCCCAAAAATCGCCTTTCAAGGAGAGCTTGGCGCCTATGGCCACGAAGCCTGTGTGACAGCGCGGCCTGCCTTCGCGCCCCTGCCCTGCCCCACTTTCGAGGCCGCAATCGAGGCTGTACGGTCCGGTGCGGCCGATTTGGGGATGATCGCGGTCGAGAATTCGACATATGGCAGGGTCGCTGATGTTCACTCGCTCTTGCCACAAAGCGGGCTGCATATCGTGGATGAAACATTCGTACGGGTACATATCAACCTGCTGGGCAAACCAGAGGCGGAATTGTCCGACATCAAAGAGGCCCATGGCCACCCTGTCATTCTGCCGCAATGCAGCCAGTTTCTTCGGGAACACGGGATCACCGGCAAGACCAGTTCCGACAATGCACGAGCTGCCCGCGAAGTCGGGGAAGGGAACAACCTGCACCTCGCTGCCCTTGCGTCAGAGCTTGCGGCGGATATTTACGGCCTCAAGGTGCTTGCGCGCCATATCGAGGACCATGCCCGCAACACGACCCGTTTCCTGATCATGGCCCGCGAACCCGATTATGCCCGTCGTGGCACATCCGGCATGATGACCAGCTTTGTCTTCCGCGTGCGCAACATTCCAGCAGCACTTTACAAAGCCATGGGCGGCTTTGCGACAAATGGTGTGAACATGACCAAGCTGGAAAGCTACATGGTCGGAGGCGACTTTACCGCCACACAATTCTACGCCGAAATCGAAGGGCATCCCGACGATGCGAACGTGCAACTCGCAATGGAAGAACTGGGGTACTTTACAGACCATCTGCTGGTGATGGGCGTCTATCCCGCCGCCGCGCGCCGGCATGAAGGCAAATCCGGCTAGGTTACTGGCCGCGCCGGAAATCATCCTCGAGTGTCTCTGCGTAGTCGGCTGCGCGTGCCTTGAAGCGCTTGGTCATTTTCGACTTTGCCAGCTTTAACGACTGAAGCAACAGACGCGCGGGTAGTGTTTTTGCGCTCAGTTCAAATGTGACCAGCACACGGGTGCGCGTCTGGGAAAGGGCAACCAGTTCAACTTGGGTTTGTGCCAAAAG
>CAYGMX010000287.1:0-4430 GCA_964351055.1 uncultured Loktanella sp.
CGATCAGACGGCGCAGAACAGGATTGATGTTCAGCGCCTGTTCAGCGGCTTGCGCTGCCGCATTGTCCGGCGCGGCATTGTCGACAGGCGCTTGGTCTGCACCCAGCATGGCCCGCGCTTCTTGGGCGAAAATCCCTTCGGGGTAGCGGTTCAGATAGGCGCGATAGCCCGCATCATTGCCCCGCGCGCCGGTTTCTTCCCAGTAATCGCGGTCGAGTTGCAGGGCCGCTTCACGCGCCCGTTCTTCTTCTGCCTCGATTTCAGCCGCGCGCAGGCTTGCCTGCCCATCAATGCGGTTGATCTGTGCGGTCGTCAAAAAGGAAGTCTGCGCAAAGCCGTTGATCTGTTGCCAGTTGCGGATCGCGCCGCGCGTTCCTGGCCCAAAGATTCCGTCAACGCCGCGCGTATTGAAATCCAACAGTGTCAGGTTCCGCTGGATCGCCCGCCGTTCATTGCGCGTCAGGTTCAACCCGTTCTCTTCGATCTCGGCCAGCCTGATCGGGTCGCTTTCGATATCATCAAGCCTGCGGCGGGCTTCGGCGGCGTAAGGGCTGCGAGGGTTGTCGAACAGAAAGTCACGATAACTGTCGGCGGTATTGGCTTCTTGCGCATTGTTCCATGCCGCAAGGCTTGGCTCGATTGTCGGCAGTGGGGCGGTATCTTGGGATGTTTCGGGCTGCATGATCAGATTTCTTGGCTGAAATCCCAGCATGTTCAGGCGGTTGTTGTCACGCACATAGGCCATGACATCGCCGCCAGAGACAGCAACAGCATCGCTCAGCACACCTTCGATGCGGCTTGGCTCGCCGTAAATGACCGTGACCCCCTGCGGGATATCAAGGCTCCCCACCCCTTCACGCAGATAGCGCCCGAAACTGCTGAACCCGTCCTGATCATAGCCCAGCACCAGCACCGCCTGCCCCGGCGCACGCGCCAAGACATCCATCATCGTGTCAACCGAGATCGCATCATCCAGCCCAAAGGGTGTCGGCGTATCCGCATCCTGTGCCAGGAACCACGTCCGTGTGCCATCGGTTGCAAAACGGCCCGAAAGTGCCACCACCAGACGTTCCGCATCCAGCGCCTCAACGGCAAAGCTTTCGGCCAAGCGCCGCATATCGCGGGCAGACCCGTTGGATAGGGTCGAGACAGTGTATCCGCCATCGCGCAAAGCCACTGCCGCATCCAAGACCTCGGTCGCATCGCTGACGCGGCGGAAATCATTATAGCGTTCCACCCCCATCAACAAGGCGGCGTCATCTGCAAATACAGGCATCGCGGCAGCACCCAAAGCAGCGATCAGGATCAATTTGCGCATGGCGCGTCTCCTCTTGGTTATTCTTGCGCACCGCCAGAAAAGGCAGCACGCGCCAAAGGACGCTAAGCCAGCAGGCCCCTGCTATTCAATAGCGGGGCCTAAACGCGAGGCATATGAGCGGGATTCATTCTGCCGGAACCGGTGTCGGCGCCTTTTCCACACGGACCGCCGCAAACTTGAATTCGGGGATCTTTCCATAGGGATCCACCGCCGGATTGGTCAGCACATTTGCGGCTGCTTCAACATAGGCAAAGGGAACAAAGACCATGTCGGGGGCAACCGCCCTGTCCTCGCGCGCCATAATGGTGATGCTGCCGCGACGTGTGGAAAGCGTAACCATGCCGCCCGGAGCGACGCCCAGTTTGCGCAGGGTGGATGGGTGCAGCGAACAGTTCGCCTCTGGTTCGACCGCGTCCAGCACCTTGGACCGCCGCGTCATCGACCCCGTGTGCCAGTGCTCCAGTTGCCGCCCCGTTGTCATGATCATCGGATATTCCGCATCTGGTGCCTCATCGGGCGCGATCACGCTCGCTGGCGTGAACTTGGCCCGCCCGTTTTCGCGCGGGAACCCATCGCCGAACACAATCGGCTGGCCGGGGTCCGTGGGTGAAAGCGACGGGTAAGTGACCGCATTCTGCGCCTCGAGCCGCTCCCATGTGATGTTGTTGAACGACTTCATCAGCCGCGCCATTTCCGCAAACACGTCCTTGGGGTGCTGGTAGTCCCATGAGAGGCCCAACCGCTTGGCGAGTTCCACAGTGATCCACCAATCCTCTCTTGCGTCACCGGGCGGCGGGACCGCAGGGCGGCCCATCTGGACCTGACGGTTGGTATTGGTCACCGTCCCGGTTTTTTCGGCAAAGGCCGAAGCAGGCAGGATCACATCAGCGAAATTCGCGGTTTCGGTGATAAAGATATCCTGCACGACCAAATGCTTGAGCTTGGCCAGCGCATCGCGGGCATGTTCCACATCGGGGTCGGACATGGCGGGGTTTTCGCCCAAGATATACATGCCGTGGATATGGCCCTCATGGACCGCATCCAGAATTTCGGTCACGGTCAGGCCCTTGTTGGGATTGATTGTGCCTTCTTTCCAGATGTCCTGAAAGGCTGTGCGCACGCCCTGATCGCCAACAGGCTGGTAATCGGGCAGGAACATCGGGATCAGACCGGCATCAGATGCGCCCTGTACGTTGTTTTGCCCCCGTAGCGGGTGCAGCCCCGCGCCGGGCCGCCCAACTTGACCTGTCATCAGAGCAAGGCTGATCAGGCAGCGGGAATTGTCGGTGCCGTGGATATGCTGTGACACGCCCATGCCCCAGAAGATCATCGCGGCCTTGGCCCCGGCAAAGGTGCGGGCCACATCGCGCAGGGTTTCTGCAGGGATGCCACATATCTTTTCCATCTTTTCCGGCGTGAAGTCCGCCAGATGCGCTTTTTCAGCTTCCCAGTTTTCGGTGTAGGCTTCGATATACTGCTGGTCGTAGAGCTTTTCTTCCACAATCGTATGCATGATCGCGTTCAGCATCGACACATCCGCGCCGGGGCGGAATTGCAGCATGTGTGACGCAAACCGCTTGAGCGCCTGACCGCGCGGGTCCATCACGATCAGCTTGCCGCCACGCTTGGTGAATTGCTTGAAATAGGTTGCTGCAACGGGATGGTTTTCAATCGGATTGGCCCCGATCACGATCGCCACATCGGCGTTTTCGATCTGGTTGAAGGTGGCGGTCACGGCACCGGAACCCACGTTTTCCATCAAGGCCGCAACCGAGGACGCATGGCACAACCGTGTGCAGTGATCGACGTTGTTGTGGCCGAACCCTTGGCGGATCAGCTTTTGAAACAGGTACGCTTCCTCATTGGTGCATTTGGCCGAACCAAAGCCAGCGACTCCTGTGCCACCGATGTCCTTGAGACCATTGGCAGCAGCATCCAGCGCCTCGTCCCAAGAGGATTCGCGGAAATGGGTCCGCCAGTTTCCGGGATCGACGTTCAGCCCCTTCGCGGGCGCATCGGCGCGGCGGATCAGCGGTTTCGTCAGGCGATGTTCGTGGTGGATATAGTCAAAGCCAAAGCGGCCCTTGACGCAAAGCCGCCCCTCGTTCGCGGGGCCATTGATGCCCTCGACGAATTTGACCTTGTTGTCTTTTATCTTGAGGCTGACCTGACAGCCGACACCACAGAAAGGACAAACGGATTCGACTTCTTTGTCGTAGTCCTTGGTGTCGCCCATCTGGTTTTCGTCGGTCACGGTCGCAGGCAGCAAGGCCCCCGTTGGACAGGCCTGCACACATTCGCCGCAAGCGACGCAAGAGGACGCGCCCATCGGATCGTCCATATCGAACACAGGATAGGCGGTGCCGCCCCGCCCTGCCATGCCGATCACATCGTTGACCTGCACTTCGCGACAGGCGCGGACGCAAAGCCCGCACTGGATACAGGCATCAAGGTTCACCGACATCGCCACATGGCTATCATCCAGCAAGGGTATGTGATCGGGATCGGCACTGGGAAAACGGCTTGCGCTCACGTCTTGCTTTGCAGCCATTTCCCAAAGGTGGCTGGATTTATCGTGGGCCACGTCCTGAGCGGGCTGATCCGCGACCAGCAATTCCATCACCATACGCCGCGCCTGCTTTTCGCGGGGTTGGTCAGTGGTCACGACCATGCCTTGGCTGGGCTCGCGGATACAACTTGCGGCCAGCGTGCGTTCGCCCTCGATGGCAACCATGCAGGCGCGGCAGTTGCCGTCCGACCGGTATCCGGGGGCCGGCTTGTGGCACAGATGCGGGATGACCAGACCACGTCCGTTGGCGACTTCCCAGATCGTCTCGCCGGGGGCGGCTGTGACGGGCTGACCATCAAGCGTAAAGGAAATGCGGTCTGACATCAGGATTCTCCGGGATCACGTTGCTACAGACTAGACCATTTGCACCGATTTGCCGAAAGGCCATCCGCGACTGCCAGCGACGCATTTGCGCCATAGGTGATTTCCGATGCGTTACACCGGTTTCGGTTTAGGCGCATTCAGCCTGCGAGCGCGGCCTCGACAAAGGCAAGCATGGCGCGGATATCAGGTATCGCCGGAACAATCGCCTGCGGACGACGT
>CAYGMX010000288.1:0-4397 GCA_964351055.1 uncultured Loktanella sp.
GAGCAAAGCCCTGTCACAGCCTCCCAGTTGGGCGAGTTGATCGGCCTGATCAAATCCGGTGATATTTCCGGCAAGATCGCCAAGGACGTGTTCGAGATCTGCTATACGACAGGCCGCGACCCTGCCGAAATCGTTGCCACCGAAGGTATGACGCAGGTGACGGATACAGGTGCAATCGAGGCTGCGGTGGACGAAATTATCGCCGCCAATCCGGCACAGGTGGAAAAGGCGCAAGCCAACCCCAAACTGGTCGGCTGGTTTGTCGGGCAGGTCATGAAAGCCACCGGCGGTAAGGCGAACCCCGCAGCGGTGAACCAGATCGTGTCGGACAAACTCAACCTCTAGGCGCGGTTTGCAGAACCGGCGGGTTAGTCCGATCCGCCGCAGGTCGCCCGCAAAGCTTGGAATTGCGCGAAGCACTTGTTATATGTGCGCGATGCTAACGAGGGTGGCGCAATGTCATACGAATACAAAGTAGTACCGGCACCGCTGCGCGGAACAAAGGCCAAAGGCGTCAAGACCACGCAGGATCGTTTCGCCCATGCGTTGCAGGCTGTGATGAATGACTTGGCGACCGATGGGTGGGAATACCTGCGCGCGGATACCTTGCCTTGCGAACAGCGCGAGGGGCTCTTGAGCAAGACCACGGTCTATCAGAACATGCTGGTCTTCCGTCGCAGCAAAGAGCCCGTGCCTGCCGCAGTCATCCCCAAAGAACCGGCGATTGCAGCACCCCGCCCGAAAACGGGCGAGGAACGGCTGGCGGAAAAAGCCGCACTCGCGCAGCCCATATCCGTCAGACCGCCAAAGGCCCAAGCCACCGGAGCGGACAGCAAGCAAAGCTCTGATCCGTCGTCCGAAGTTGCAGCGCAGTAGTTAATTTATCTCGATTGCAAGGGCATGGATGCGCCCGATGACGTCGGTACCCAAGGCTGTATGGATCGCGCGGTGTCGTTCAAGACGCGACATATCGTCCAGCATTGCGGCCTTGATGACGATCCGCCAATGGCTTTCACCTGACCCGTCGTCGCCCGCATGGCCGCTGTGCAAGGCACTTTCGTTGATCACATCCAGATGTTGGGGTGCAAGGCTGCCCAATGCCTCGCGAATTTCGGTTTCTAGCGTCATTATTTTGGTCCTGCCCTCTTCTATCTCTCGCTGCATTGTTTAAGGTTTGTCGTCCGAGTCGGAAAGGCGAGACACGCACCATGAAGAAAGATGATCCCTTTGGTTTTGACATGTCTGTGTCAAGCTCCAAGAAAAAGAACCCGCGCGGACGGCGCGGCATGTCAGGCGCGTCTGAAACATCGACCCGTGTCTGCGACCATGAAGGATGCGAAGAATCCGGCAAGTACCGTGCGCCCAAGTCGCCGGATATTCTTGATGATTATTTCTGGTTTTGCCAGCAGCACGTGCGCGAGTACAACTTGAAATGGAACTTCTTCGATACCACCTCCGAGGCCGAGCTGGCCGCACAGATGGACCGTGACCGCGTGTGGGAACGCCCGACAAAGCCGTTCAAGCGGACCGTCGAGGAAGCGGCATGGGCGCGCCTTGGCGTAGATGACCCGCATCAGGTCCTTGGCGAAAACGCCACAATGAACCCCGGGCGCGGCGCGGCTGTTGGCCGCAAACTGCCACCGACCGAACGGCGTGCTGTCGAGATTCTGGAAGCCAAGGACAACTGGTCAAAGCAAGAGATCCGCAAAGCGTATAAATCGCTGATCAAGGTCTTGCATCCCGACATGAACGGCGGCGACCGCAGTCAGGAAGAGCAGCTTTCCGAGGTTGTCTGGGCTTGGGACCAGATCAAGGAAAGCAGAAACTTTCGCGACAAGGACTAGCCCGCGGACCCCTGTGAAAAAGGGCCCGCCAGCATCATTGTTATCAGTCGCGTCTGTACAACTGTGCCCGTGTCAGCGCGCTTAACTGCGATGACGCACTGCGCTGCGCCGAGCGCCCTGCACCATAAGCGATTTCTTCGGTCAGAACGACCATCAGATAATGCGCACCAAGCAATGCGGCAAACCATGCAATGGCAATCCATGGCTTTGCGATAAAGGCACTCAACAGCAGAAACGGACCGTAGAATGTCCCATAGACCGGCAGGATCAGTGTTCCCGCAAGTACGGCGCCGATAATAGCAACTGCGATCGATCCAACGATGGCGCGGGCAATGCCCAAGGCCCCTGGACGTCCCATCCAGCCACGGGCGATAAACAGGCTGATCCCGCCGCTCAACGCACCGGCAAAAATGATCCAAAGAACATAAAGCGACGGCTCCTGAGGGATGCCGCGCGGCCCCTCTACTCCGGTCATGACCAGCATTGACAAGCCGGCCGATATTGCGATCACGATGGCATATGCCGAAACGAACGCCTTTTCACCTCTTGTAAGGTGCAAGAACTCCATCAAACGCGTGAACATCGCGCCATCCCCCATACTCGTTATGTTTTCAAGTCTACACAAATTTACAAAGATAGTCTGTGCGGACCGTCACAGCAGCAGTAACTCCAGTAGGCGAAAAATTGCCACAAATGGACACCAAATTCAAGAGAAATGCAGTTTCTATGCGGTTTTTGAACCCAATGCACTTCATTGCCCCACAATGTTGCGTTTAGGGAAACAATCAGCCGCCCGAAATCACCACAACCCTGACAAGAGTGACCCCACGCGAAACCCTACCGGCAGAATCATCGTGCGGCGCTTTCCCGTCTTGTTTGCTGGTCTGCACCAAAGGAACCGCACCAGACAGCTGGCCCGCGAATGTCATCTGCAAGTTGCGCGTGAACGGCACCTTGCTGCCCAAACCCACCAGAAGTCGCAAATCAGTCCGCCCTTTCCCTTGCAGAGGCTTGGTTTATGTTGCATCCCAAAGCGCATATTGACGCAAGACAGCATAAAGGTACGTAAGATGGCGGACGGTACGATCGACATGAAAGCTAAGCCGACCGAGGAAATTTCGGTGCGCGAAGTGTTTGGTATCGACAGCGAGATGAAGATCAAAGGCTTTGCAGAGCGCACTGATCGGGTCCCCGAAATCGACAGCACGTACAAATTCGATCCTGACACCACTTTGGCAATTCTGGCAGGCTTTGGTTACAATCGCCGTGTGATGATCCAAGGCTATCACGGGACCGGCAAGTCAACGCACATTGAACAGGTCGCCGCCCGCCTGAACTGGCCCGCTGTCCGTGTGAACCTTGACAGCCACATCAGCCGGATCGACCTGATCGGCAAGGATGCGATCAAACTGCGTGACGGCGTTCAGGTCACCGAATTCCACGAAGGAATCCTGCCTTGGGCGCTGCGCAATCCGGTAGCGATCGTCTTTGATGAATACGATGCCGGACGTGCCGATGTGATGTTTGTGATCCAGCGTGTGCTAGAAGCGGATGGCAAGTTGACGCTGATGGACCAGAACGAAATCATCACCCCCAACCCCTATTTCCGCCTGTTTGCTACGGCCAACACAGTGGGCCTTGGCGACACCACCGGCTTGTATCACGGCACGCAGCAAATCAACCAAGCGCAGATGGACCGTTGGTCGCTGGTTGCGACGCTCAACTACCTTAGCCATGATGCCGAGGCGGCGATCGTGCTGTCAAAGTCACCACATTATAACACTGACAAGGGCCGTAAAATTATCAGCCAGATGGTGACGGTCGCCGATCTGACCCGCACAGCATTCATGAATGGGGATTTGAGCACCGTCATGTCTCCGCGCACCGTTCTTGCATGGGCTGAAAACGCGCGCATTTTCCAGAACGTGGGCTATGCGTTCCGCCTGTCGTTCCTGAACAAATGCGATGAGTTGGAGCGGCAGACTGTTGCTGAATTCTACCAGCGCTGCTTTGACGAGGAATTGCCCGAAAGCGCCGCCAGCCTGAGCATGCGATAACGCGGCCCCGCGACCGACATAACGCAGATCAACAAAGGCGGGGATTCCCCCGCCTTTGTTGTTGCAAGACGACACTGTCTGATATGCAACAGGGCCTAAAAGTTTTCAAATTGCATCATTGGCAGACGGAAAATTTACCATCATGCTGCATTTATGGGCAGTATGAAAACTCTCCTTGTGGCAACAGCGCTCGCCTCCGCGCTCAATGGTCCGCTTCAGGCCCTTGAAAATAACGCGCTTCAGACTTTTGCAACCTGTGCTGGTCGGCTGTCTGCGGTGATGGAACACCAATGGATGTTTGACGGACCCGCATCAGAAAGAACCGCAGTACAACGCGCGCATCTGCTTGACCTTGTTGCGGCAGTCATGGAACCAGAACACGCCCCAGACGTGCTACAATGGCGGATTTCCGGCAAGCGGGCGCAAGCGGTCTTGCTGGCCCGCTCTGTTTTCAACAGCGACGCCGATGACGCCGCATGGGCGCGCGCGATGGCAT
>CAYGMX010000289.1:0-4392 GCA_964351055.1 uncultured Loktanella sp.
TTGACCGATCTTTGCTTGCTTTGCTGTGGATCGGTGCTAAATCAATGTGCAATATCAAGTGCTTGCAATGAATTTTTGTTATCGGGTTGCGTCTTGGGGGCGCACGCGTTTTAGTCGGGACCGAGAACGCGAGGCAATCGCGCCGCAAAAATAATCACGGGGAGCCGGTAGTGGCTGATGCACGAAAGAACGATGCTTTCGTAGAATTCGAACGCGTCCAGAAGAGTTATGACGGCGAAACACTGGTCGTCAAAGACCTCAATCTGACTTTGCCTCAAGGCGAGTTTTTGACCATGCTTGGACCGTCGGGTTCGGGCAAGACGACATGCCTGATGATGCTGGCGGGGTTCGAGACAGCGACCCATGGTGACATCCGTCTCAAGGGCGAGTCGATCAACGATATTCCACCGCACAAGCGCGGTATTGGCATGGTGTTCCAGAACTACGCCTTGTTCCCGCATATGACGATCGCGGAAAATCTGTCCTTCCCTTTGGAAGTGCGCAAGATCGGCAAATCCGACCGCGAGGCGAAAGTCAGACGCGCGCTCGAGATGGTCGAGATGGGCGATTTTGGCGGGCGGCGTCCGGCACAGTTGTCCGGCGGTCAGCAGCAGCGTGTCGCTTTGGCGCGTGCGCTGGTGTTCGAGCCGGAACTGGTTCTGATGGATGAACCGCTTGGCGCGCTGGACAAGCAGTTGCGCGAAAAGATGCAGTTCGAGATCACGCGATTGGCGCATAATCTGGGGATTACCACCGTCTATGTGACACACGACCAGACAGAGGCTCTGACCATGTCTGACCGTGTCGCCGTTTTCGATGACGGGCGCATCCAGCAACTGGCGCCACCCGATGAGCTTTATGAAGCGCCGCAAAACAGTTTCGTGGCGCAGTTCATCGGAGAGAACAACACATTGACCGGCGTTGTGACCAAGATTAGCGGCGGTACATGTGTCGTCAGATTGGACAGTGGCGAAGAAATCGACGCCAAGCCAGTCAATGTCACCAAAGAGGGCGAGCGGACCACCGTGTCCATTCGTCCCGAACGGGTTGAAACCAACAAGGACCGTTTGTCGCCCGATGCACATACGCTCAAGGCGGAAGTGCTCGAGTTCATTTATATGGGCGACATTTTCAGAACACGGTTGCGTGTCGCGGGGTCCGACGAATTCTTTGTGAAAACGCGGAACGCACCGGACCAGATGCGCATGAAGCCTGGCCAGCAAATCGAGATTGGCTGGCTGCCAGACGATTGTCGCGCTTTGGATGCCTGACTGGGTCAGGTGCCGCGCGATTGTGGTTAAGTTGGGCTCTTCCCGGAGGGCCCCTCAATCATTCGAAGAGAAATCCGGGATAACTATTGGAGATAGGTAATGAAACTCACAAGAACTCTATTTGCGACCACGGCATTGACCCTGGCAACAGGGTCGGTGATGGCCGACGGACACATGGCCTCTGATATGACATTGGTCAGCTGGGGCGGCGCTTACCAAGACTCGCAAATCAATGCTTACGCAGTGCCCTACACCGAGATGAACCCCGGTGTGTCAGTGACATGGGATGAAAGCTCTGCCGAAGCGGTGGCCAAACTACGTGCCATGAACGAAGCCGGAAGCATCACATGGGATGTGGTCGATGTTGTTGCGGCAGACGCCCTGCGTTTGTGTGACGAAGGCCTTGCTATGGAAATTGACGTAGACGAAGATCTTGCGCCGGCACCTGATGGTACATCGGCAGAGGACGACTTTGGCGACCTGCTGGTCAGCGACTGCTTCATTCCGCAGATCGTCTATTCGACCACCTTCGGTTACCGCACTGATCTGGTGCCGGAAGGCGTCGCACCACCAAGCCAGATTTGTGACGTGTTCGACCTCGAAACATACCCCGGTATGCGCGCACTTGAAAAGCGCCCTATCAACAACGTTGAATGGGCCCTGCTTTGCGATGGTGTGGCAAAAGAAGACGTCTATGACGTGCTGGCTACCGAAGAGGGCCAAGAACAGGCGCTAGCCAAGCTTGGCACGATCAAGGACAGCGTCATCTGGTGGTCCGCCGGTGCTGACACGCCACAGCTTTTGGCTGACGGTGAGGTCTTTATGGGCTCCACATACAACGGTCGCCTGTTTTCCGCGATCGAAGAGCAGGGCCAGCCGATTGGCATGATGTGGGACGCGCAGGTATTCGACCTTGATGGTTGGATCATTCCTGCGGGCCTGTCGGACGAGCGTCTGGCACGTGCAAAGGACTTTATCTACTTTGCTACAGATACCCAGCGTTTGGCTGACCAAGCGCAGTACATCTCTTACGGTCCTGCACGCCTGTCTTCGGCACCACTTGTCGGTCAACACGCGACCCTGGGCATCGATATGGCACCCCACATGCCGACCGATCCGGACAACGCAAAGAACACATTCATCTACAATTATGAGTTCTGGGCCGACTACCGCGACGACATCGACGCCAAATTCCAGGCGTGGCTCGCACAATAAAAACGACACAAAAGGGAGCGGGCCGTTCTGGCTCGCTTCGCTACAAAAACGGTGTTTCAGCCTGTTCCGGCGGGCTGAGACGCCACAATAACAGACGAGGGCGATATGAGTGATACAAACGGCGCGGCACCCGTGCTTGCAGCTGATGGTACGCCGCTAAAGCAAAGCCTAGGGCGCGCGTTAAGGCGTCAAAAGTTACAGGCCTTTGCCCTGATTGCGCCCTTGCTCTTGTTCGTTGTCCTGACTTTTGTGATCCCCATCATCTCGATGCTGTTTCGGTCGGTTGAAAACCAGATCGTATCCCAGACACTTCCCGGCACCGTCGAAGCGATTCAGGAATGGGACATGGCGGCAGGCGAGGCACCCTCAGAAGAGGTGTTCATCAATCTGTTTTTTGACATGTTCAATGCCTCCGAAGCCAAAGAACATACCAAACTGGGCACACGCCTGAATTACGAAGATACAGGCCTTGCTTCGATGTTCCGCACCACAGGGCGATCTGTGGCGGATATCGGCGAGGTTTTCCAAGATAGCCTCGAGGATATCGACCCGCAGTTTGAAGAGGGTGCTTTTTGGTTCGCCATGCTGAATGGCGAGGGAGGCAGCGCGCTTTTGAATGACCGGCGCGCGCGCTGGGCGGCACTGACCGGTGACAGCTTCGCGGGCGACGTGGGCTTTACCCCTGCGGCGCAGATGGTAGAAATGCTGCCTGTGACAAGCGCGGCCTATGCTGATTTCGCAATCTGGACCGCAATCGAAGATGAAGATGTCGTGGCCGAAGAAGACCCTTGGGAGGCGGTTTATGCAGCCCTTGCCATTGATCTGCGAGACCCAGACCGCGCCACGGCCATTGCCACCTATGACGGTTTCGGTGCTGACGCCCTGCAGGCAGCAGTTTCGACCGGATTGCCCGATCTGACCTTTGCCCAAGGTTTCGCCGAACTGGATGAAGAATGGCTTGAACCGGGTGTGTGGGAAACCATCAGCGTCTACAGCCCAAGCTATACGCCAGGTTATTTCCTGAATGCGGTCGACCGCGAATTGACCGCCGAGGGCATGTCTGTGCGCCCCGAAAACGAACAGATTTACATAAAGCTTTTTGGACGCACCTTGTGGATGTCACTGATGATTACAGGCAGTTGCATCCTGCTTGGCTATCCAGTGGCGTGGTTGCTGGCCAACCTTCCGTTGCGGACCGCAAATGTGCTGATGGTGCTGGTGCTCTTGCCGTTCTGGACGTCGCTACTGGTCCGGACATCGGCGTGGAAAGTTTTGTTGCAGCAACAGGGTGTGATCAACGAAATCCTCGTCTGGCTTGGTTTTGTGGACGATGCAAACCGACTGGTGCTGATGAACAACTCGACCGGTACGATCATTGCGATGACGCATATCCTGCTGCCGTTCATGATCTTGCCGCTCTATTCCGTGATGAAGACGATCCCGCCGACATACCTGCGTGCGGCGAAATCCTTGGGCGCGACCAACTGGACCGCGTTCTGGCGGGTCTATTTCCCGCAGTCCATACCGGGCATCGGGGCAGGGTCCATCCTCGTCTTTATCCTTGCCATTGGGTACTATATTACCCCAGAAATTGTGGGTGGTACCGATGGTGTGTTTATCTCCAACCGGATTGCCTATCATATCTCGCGGTCGCTGAACTGGGGACTGGCTGCGGCGCTGGGGACAATCCTGCTTGTGCTCGTTCTGGCGCTGTACTGGTTGTACGACCGCATCGTCGGTATTGATAACGTGAAACTGGGGGGCTGACCTGATGGCTGTTACAACAACATTGGTACGGCCTGCGCTGGTACAGTTCACGATGCCGCTGATGGCCGCTTTGGCCGCGATTTTTGGTTTTGTCGTCGGGAACGTCTATGGGCAGCCGCTTTTGGGGGCTGCTGTGTGG
>CAYGMX010000290.1:0-4380 GCA_964351055.1 uncultured Loktanella sp.
TGTCGAGAAAATTCTTTTTGCGGCAACCAAGGCCGATCATCTGCATCACCGCCAACACCCGCAACTCACCGCGATTACAGAGGCCCTCCTGCGCGAGGCGAAAGACCGGGCCGATTTTTCCGGAGCACAAACAGCCGCGATGTCGATTGCCGCATTGCGGACCACGGTCGAAGAAACCGTGGACCAAGCGGACGGTCCGCTTGACATGGTACGCGGGCGGCTGCGCGATACTGGCAAGCAAGCCGCATTCTACCCGGGCAAACTTCCCGACGATCCGGCACATTTGCTTGGGCCCGCACGCGCAGGGTCTGACAAGTGGCTGGATGGGGATTATAGCGTGATGAATTTTGCACCCGCCGTTCTCAGCCGTCGCCCGGGCGATGGCCCGCCACATATTCGGCTGGACAAGGCAGCGCAGTTTCTGTTGGGAGACAGGTTATGAGCCGTGGCCCCATCCTGATCGATCTCTCCGACAGCCCAGCCGCGCAACCCGATATCGCACCGGCGGTCTTTGACGCTCAGGACGGTCCACAAGGTGATGCGATGCGGCATGTCGCGGCATTGGCCGCGCGCCGGCCATCACGTCTGGGGCGGTGGTTCTGGTCAGTTGCGCTCATGCTCGTCGGCTTTATCGTGTCGCTGGCCGCTTGGGATTACGTCATCGGCCTATTGGCCCGCTCTGCGGTTTTGGGCGGTATCGCGACAGCGCTGATCGGGCTTTTGATCTTGGTCCTTCTGGTGGTCGCCTTGCGCGAACTGGCGGCATTCGGGCGGCTGCGCAAACTGGATAGTATCCAGCATGAGGCGAAAGAAGCGCATAGCACAGGCGATCTTAAGGTCGCGCGGGGCGTCGTTGCATCATTGCTGACCCTCTACAATAAGCGCGACGATACCGCATGGGGGCGGGCTGAACTGACCGCACAACAAAATGACGTTCTTGATGCGGAAGGGCTACTGGCACTTGCCGAAACAACGCTTCTGGCCCCGCTTGACGCCCGCGCCCGACGCGAAGTCGAGGCTGCAGCACGTCAGGTTGCGACCGTCACGGCCATTGTCCCCTTGGCGCTTGCGGATGTGTTTACCGCTCTGACAGCGAATTTGCGGATGATTAGACGCATCGCCGAAATCTACGGCGGGCGCGCGGGAACATTGGGAAGCTGGCGGCTTACACGATCCGTCTTTACGCATCTGGTGGCTACGGGGGCTGTCGCTGTGGGCGATGACCTGATCGGGTCGGTCGCGGGTGGCGGGGTCTTGTCAAAAGTCTCGCGGCGCTTTGGCGAAGGGGTTGTCAACGGCGCGCTGACAGCGCGCGTGGGCATCGCCGCGATAGAAGTCTGTCGCCCCCTCGCTTTCACCGCAGCCAAGAAACCATCGGTCAGCGGCTTGGTTGGACGGGCACTGAGCGGTCTTTTCGGACGTGCGGAGGCTTAGGTCAAGCGGCGCGCCCCGGCGACCGGCAATCTGATGTGTACGGCCAGTCCACCCAGCGCCTCATCTTTCGCCAAGAGGATCTTGCCACCATAGGCATGGATCAGATCCGATGCGATAGCCAAGCCTAGACCCGTGCCAGGCTTGGAGACATCAAGCCGCTCACCGCTGAGCGTTGCCCGTGCCATTTCTTCTTTGGGAATACCGGGGCCATCGTCGGAAATCGTAATCATAACCTGTCCGATATCGCCCATAGAGGCCTTTAAAGCCACTTTGCTGCGCGACCATTTCAACGCGTTATCAAGAAGATTACCCGTCACCTCTTCAAAGTCGCTTTGGTCCATCCGCACCCGCATGCCACGCTCGAAGACCGCAGAGAATTCCTTGCCCTCGTTGCGGGCAAGCGCGGTAAAGGCCCGCTGCATCCGGCCAAGGGCGGTATCAAGATCGGTGAACACTCCCACAACACCCTCGGTGCCGTCTGCACGCATCCGTGCGAAGGAACGCATCAATTGCGCGTCAAGCCGGTCAAGCGCATCAATGGAATCCTGTACCGCCACCCCATTTGACTGCAAGGTGACGAGTTCGTTGCGAATGATCGCGGACGGTGTCTTGATCGCATGCGCGAGGTCTGCTGCCTGTCGTCTGGAGCGGCGCATGATATCGCGGTTGCGATCCATCAATGTATTGATATCGCTGACAAGCGGCGCCACCTCGATCGGATAGCTGTCGACCTCGAGCCCGTCTTCGTTCTCCCAACGGCTGGAGACATCCTCGCGCAGTTTGTTCAGCGGTTGCAAAACAACTGCAACCTGCGCCAATGCGCCCAAAACACCGACAAAGGAGATCATGGCGAAGGCACTGAGCAGGGTACTGCGCAGGATTTCCTGCTCTGCTGTGAGGCTCGATAGGGACGAGGCAACCTGCACATGCCAGGTTGATCCGTCATCAAATGTCACCCACTGCCCGATGCCAAAAACCGGTTGGCCGGTTGGCCCGGGAAATTCACCCCGCGAGATTTCTTCGCCACGTGTCGCAGGACGTGGCAACCGTTTGTCAACCAAAGAGGGAGAGCCAAAAACCAGTCCATTTTCGTCCTCAATCTGCCAATACTGACCAGAGAAAGCAGATTGGTAAACGGGATCGCCCAGCGCACGCACCAGACTTGCCGGCATCATCGTGTTGTTTTCAACAGTGACAACCGCCTGCGTATGCCGCGTCTGGAGCAATTCGACAAAGCGGGTCTGCGCCTGCGACGTCATGTATTGCAACAGTCCGGCCAGACCCAGTGTGATGATCACGACAGCCCACAGGATGCCACCCGTCACGGCACGGGCGCGCAGGGATGTCATGCCGCCGCTTTGATCACATAGCCGCGCCCTCGGACCGTTTCGATCAGGTCACTGCCCAGCTTTTTGCGCAACCGGTTCACGAAGACGGCAATAGTGTTGGAATCGCGATCCCCATCATACTGATAGATGTGGTCAGACAGTTCCGTGCGCGACACCAGACGACCCGAGTTGTGGAACAGATAGGACAAAACCGCGACTTCCTGCGCGGTCAGATTGGTTGGAATCCCTTTGACCATGACCTGATTGGTCCGGCTATCAAAACTTACGTCGTTCTTTGTGAACACCGGATTGGCTTTCCCGGCCTTGCGCCGAATCAAGGCCCGCACCCGCGCCGACAGTTCCGCCATATGGAACGGCTTTGTGACATAATCGTCGGCGCCGGCATCCAAACCGTCCACCCGATCTGTCCAGTCGTTCCGCGCCGTCAGAATCAGGATCGGCGTGTCATTGCCACCGTTGCGCAGGTTCTTCAGTACGGTAACACCGTCCCGAATGGGCAACCCCAAATCAAGGATGATGACGTCATAGGGCTCTGTCTCACCAAAGTACTGGGCTTCCGCGCCATCAACGGCAACATCCACGGTCAGCCCTTCAGAGCTGAGAGTGTTCTTTATTTGACTTGCGAGCACAGGCTCGTCTTCTGCAATCAGTATACGCATACCGATTTGCTAGATGAGGCAGGTGTCAAAATTTTGGCGAAGATGCGTCACCATTAGTAGCACAGAGGAGTCCCTGCAAAACGGCGACTGGAAATGAAAACGCACCGCCCATTGCAGTGCGCAACACGCTCCGGCCGTGGGCTCTATCTAGAGCCGGCTGCGGAACGCTCTACGACCTGCGCATCAAAGGAAAGACGGTCAAGAATATCATCGACTCTTGGAAACCTGTCGTCGAACGACGCACGATGCGCCATCAAGTCTACCAAGTTGCTTTCATCTGAACCGATCATCTGATGATGGTCCAGCGTTGCATGGTCCTGCAAACGGTTCACTCTGTATCCTCCAAAGGTCTTTTTTATCGATCACTAAGGGCGCAACAACACGCGCGACTGAATACCACCCGAACTTTATGGCAATTTCTTGATGAACGGGCGCGGAACTTTTTGTTAACCCATTGTTCATCCATGGCTTTTTAACTTGGTAAATTCCACCGGATTATCCATGCTGAACAAAAATGTTAAATTTCAACGACTTATGGCACTCTCTGCCTCAAAGGTATGCGATTGTGGCCTGCGGCATGTTTGCAACATTCGCCTTGCAGCGGGTGATTTTTCAGCACGACAGACTGCTGCCAAATGTCGATGCAACCCCGAATCAGTGCCACCAGAAGGCGCAGCAAGAACCCTGCCATGTGCGGTTCCAGCGGGCTGCATCGCGCCTTGCCGCGTGTCCTGAACAATGGCGTGGCAGCTATTGACCACAACTTTCAGGCGTCTGCTTTCACGGCTGCGGTAAGCAGAGAGGCGGGTTTGGACGCGACATTCTCGGCGAAGTCGCCGGACCTGCGTCCATCTTGCCAGACATGGGTTGCCAAATCGACGCAGCCCAACATGGCATGCAGAGCCAAAGAAGACTGAAATCAAGAGGCTATGAAACGG
>CAYGMX010000291.1:0-4363 GCA_964351055.1 uncultured Loktanella sp.
GTCGCGCCGGATCATGATCCACAGCGGCATGCCGGGTTTGGGCAAAAACACCGACGGAACGATGGCGCGCAGGATGGACCCGTCGAAATCCATGCGGAATTCAACCAGACTTGAGGCCCCCATAAACCGCGCCCGTTCGACGACGCCGCGCGCGGCTGTGCCGTCTTCGGGGGTGGGGTTGGGCCCGCGCCCGCCACGGTCAAAGTCGATCTTGAGGTGCTGGGGGCGGATGACGATATCAACCTCGGTGCCGTCCGGCACGCCGGGAGCGAGGAATTGGCCAAAGGGGGTCGATGTCAGGGCCCCTTGAACCTTGCCGTTTATCACATTGATATCGCTAAAGAATGCGGCGGCCTCTACATCGACGGGGGCATTGTAGATGTTATAGGGCGCGCCGCGCTGCACGATCTTGCCGTCGCGCATCAGCGCGATTTCGTCGGCCATGCGCATCGCTTCGCCGGGTTCGTGTGTGACCAAAAGCACTGCGGTGCCTTCGCTTTTGAGTACGGCAAGGGTCTCGTCACGGATGTCGTCGCGCAGACGGTCATCAAGCCCCGAAAACGGTTCGTCCATCAGCATGATCCGTGGCTTGGGGGCCAGCGCACGCGCCAAGGCCACCCGTTGCTGTTCACCACCCGACAACTGGTCGGGGTAGTCGGTCGCGTGACGCGACATGCCGACCTTGGCCAACAGATCATGCACACGGTCCGTCACCTTGCGCCCCTTGAGACCAAAAGCCACGTTCTGGGCCACAGTCAGATGCGGAAACAGGGCAAAATCCTGAAACATCAACCCGATGTTGCGCTGTTCCGGCGGCAGGCTGAACCCTGCATCACAAACCAGCTTGCCATCCACATGGATAGACCCCGTGTCCTGCTTTTCCACACCTGCAACAATGCGCAATGTCGTTGATTTGCCGCAGCCGGACGGACCCAGCAAACAAGTGACCTGCCCTGGCATGACGGTCAGGCTGACATCATCCACCACCCGACGCCCGCCGAACGTCTTGACGATATTCCTGATTTCCAGACGGGGGGTGGGCATGGGCAGGCGACTTATCCCTGACGAAAACTATTGGGTATAGCCGACCTAGCAACAGTTGCGGGGCGGAGCAAGGCTCTGGGCGGAAAAAGCCAAGGCGCCTTGCAAAGCGGCGCAGGCCGATAGCCACGCCGCTTTGGACAAGATTTGGCGCAACCTAGATGGTCGCGTTAATTGCACCACCATCCAGAACGATATTTTGTCCCACGATGAACCCTGCATGTTGTGAGCACAAGAAAGCGCACATCGCACCGAATTCGGCAGCGGTCCCATAGCGGCGGGCGGGAATGGTCGCCTCGCGCTGGGCTTTGGCGGTGGCCATGTCGATGCCTTGTGCCTTGGACACACCGGTATCAAGACTGATTGCACGGTCGGTCGCATGAATGCCGGGGAGCATATTGTTGATGTTGACGCCATACTGGGCAACCTGACGGGCAGTGCCTGCGGCATAGCCGGTCAGACCAGCGCGGGCAGAGTTGGACAAGCCAAGCTGCGGGATGGGGGCCTTGACCGAACCGGATGTGATATTGATCACCCGACCCCAGCCTTTGTCGATCATGCCCGGCATGAGCGCTTTCATCAGCGCGATCGGGGCCAGCATATTGGCATCCAGTGCTGCGATAAAATCATCGCGGTCCCAGTCGGACCATATGCCCGGAGGTGGACCGCCAGCATTGTTGACAAGGATATCAACGTCCGTCGCCACAGCCAAAAGCGCGGCGCGCCCTTCATCGGTTGACACATCGGCAGCGACCGTGACGACATCGACACCGTATTTGCTGCGGATCTCGGCGGCTGTTTCTTCCAATGCTGCGGCGCCGCGCGCATTCAGGATCAAATTCACTCCGGCCTCGGCCAAAGCCTCGGCGCAGCCTCGCCCCAACCCTTTTGACGATGCACAAAGCAATGCGCGCTTTCCTTTGATCCCAAGATCCATGTTCATGTCCTTCTTGTTTTGAACTCGTCGCTGGAAATAGCACCGCATCAGGTCGGGGGCAAATCCTCATGCCGCTTTCTTTGCACCTTGGCCGGATCGCAAAGCCGGTGTATCTGAACATTTGATGGAACGGCGTACGCTTACCCTTGATGTCTATGCGGCCAGTGATGTCGTGACATGCGACGGCGTCATGAAGGGCGAACCGCTGTCTTTTGCCGATGAACTGGTCTTGGACGATGCGTTCCAGATCAATCCCGACGCCCCGCTGCATGAAATTGCGCTGCACTATGACGAGGACGGTCTGCGGCGCGCCAATCCGGACGGCAGTGGTGTGCACCTTGATTGCTGCCTGACCCTGATGGCACCCGATGGCGGCACCCACGAGGCGCTGGTCCTTGTCGAGGTCGAGGATGATGCTGTGGCTGACATCTTCCTGTTACCCTTGGGAGAGCTTTTGCCGCGGGTCAACTATCGGCTTGTCGGGGTGGCACGGCATACGGCGACCCGCCGCTTTGCCGAGGCTGCCAGCGGCTCTTTCGCGCGCGGCACCCGTATCACCATGGGCGACGGGCAGATGCGCCCGATCGAGACACTCGATGTCGGTGATCTGGTCCTGACACGGGACGCGGGAAAACAACCGATCCGCTGTATCGGGCAAGCGACCTTGCGTGCAACGGGCGGTTTCGCGCCTGTCGTCATCACCAAGGGCGCGCTACGCAACGAAAATGACCTTATTGTGCGCCCCGACCACCGCCTGTTCATTTATCAACGCGAGGACCAGCTTGGCGCGGGGCGCGCAGAGGTGCTGATCAAGGCGCGCCACCTTGTCGACAACAGCACCGTCTTGCGGCGGCGGGGCGGGTTCATCGACTACTTTCAACTGATTTTTGACGATCATCACATCATCTATGCCGAAGGCATTGCCGCCGAATCCCACCTGATTGATCCACGCACCCGTCACGCATTGCCAGATGGCATGCGCGCACCCGATCACGCCCACCCTGCGCATCTGGACTATGAAGTAAAAGACAACCTGATCCCGTTCGGCAAGGCGGCCGCTCTTTTGCGCAAAGCCTCTTCCGACTAGGGCCTGTGCGGTCAATCCGCTGCCTGCCCCGCAAAGCTGCCGTCAAAAATATCGATCTCATCGCCCTGCCGGATGGCCCCCGCATAGACAAGCCCGGCCAGCCCCTCTGCCTCTGCACCGTAGAAATCACCGCTGATCGTGGCGCTTAGGTCATAAACGGTGCTGTCTTTGGTCAGCGAGCCCTCCAGATCGGCGCGCCACAAAAAATCGCGCGCAGGATGGGCATCGGGGAACAATGCACCACCCGTAAACTGCAAGACGCCGCCAAGTTCAGCACCTTCGCCGGACGTAAAGCCACCAACCTGCCCCGATGCCCCGAGCGATCCACCACCAAACGCCATACTCAGATCGAACCGCCCAATGTATTCATCCCGCGGGATACCGCCAAAGGGCAGGTTCAACGCCATCTGCCCTGTATAGGAGTGGGTTCCACTCTCCGGCACCTGCGACAACGGGGTCACACCGGTATCAAGGATCGACTGGCGGAACGTGGCAAAATCAACGGCCGGTTCTGCCCCGGCGCTGCCGCCACCGCACCCCGCCAAACACAGACAAAGTAGGAAAGTCCTGATCATGACGCCAGCATTGCGTCAGTTTGGTTAACGGGTGGTTAAGGTGGGGGCACCCTTTCGGAAATCAGGACCAAAGTCGCGGTTTTGGGCTGGCCGTTGTGGTTTACCTGCGCCTCAAGGTCGGCCCCCACAAGGGCGGTTGCCGCGGAGCCAAGAAATGTCCCTTGCAACTGACCCGCAAGGCGGAGCGCCTCTGCGCCCCCTGAAAGCGTGCCTGCATAGTCGAAAACAAGGTCTTGCGTGGCCGATGCACTGCTGATGTCAATTGTGCCGCTATAGTCCACAACCGCACCGCCTTGCGTATTGCCAAAAAAATCAGTCAGCGCGCCCGTTGCCGCCCCCTGATCAAAGTCAATCGTGATCGTGGCATCCCCGAACAGGACCAGAGGGCGCGTACCATCCTCCACCCTGATTGAGGCGCTGCCCTCATAGGCCATTGCCCCCATATGAGGCACATTTTCGGGCAAGGTCAGGGGCATTCCCATGACACCGGCCCCAACATCGCCAAGCACACGCAATTGCTGCGTCGCGTAAATATCAAGCCGCGCAAGTCGCGGGTCGATCCCCGCGCCAGCACTGCCACCGCCGCCACCGCCGCCACAAGCCGTCAGAATGACTGCCAGACCGCACCAGATTGCCGTTTTATACATGCGTATTCTCCGGCGACAATCGTAGCGGCGACATCCAAAAGAACCGTTAACCCCGCCGCCCCCGATTGCCCTTTCC
>CAYGMX010000292.1:0-4353 GCA_964351055.1 uncultured Loktanella sp.
CTCGTAAAGCATCTTGTTCGACATCGCCACGATGTCGTTCTCGCGGATGCCCGGTTTCAGCTCTTCATAGATCATGTGATAGACGCCATCGACCATGGCGGCAGCTTGGGTCAAAAGCTGGATTTCATCCGTATTCTTGATTTCACGCGCCGCCAGCATGATCTGCTGACCATCGACCACATTCAGGCCTTCTGCCTGAAGCGCGTGGAACATCGCCGTTTCCGCATAATCCACGCCAACGGGCATATCGGCCATACCTGCGTCGCGGATCAATCCGGCGATCTGCTTGGCATACTTCTGCATCAACCCGAATTCCGGCGGGATGGTGCCGCGCATGCCGACAACGCCTGCCAGACAATGGCTGGGCTCCAGCCAGTCCGAATGCCGTTTGTGATGCTCTGCGGCTGATCCGAAATCCCAGACATAGGGGCTGTCGTCACCTGTCAGCAGACAGAAGCGGCACATCTTATCGCGTTCCCATTCGCCGATCTTGGTCGCCGAGACATAACGGATATTGTTCACATCGAACAAAAGCAGCGTGCCCGCATTCGATGCTTGTAAAGACTGGCGCGTCCGCGCAAGGCGGTAACGGCGCAGGCGGTCATGGTCGATGCGGCGTTCGAAATCCACGGACATGTGACCATGGGCCGGTAGCTTTTCGCGCCATTCCCACTTCGGTTCAAGGTCCTGCGGTGTAAGCAGGTTCGGCATTAAGGCATTGCCTGGACGTTCTGACATGGGAGTCTCCTTTAGGGGTGGTTACCCCCGTCTTGATTTGCTGAAATTCTCGAGGCTTTCGGCGCTACTGGATGCACCAGCCGCCATCGATGTGGATCATCTGGCCGGTCATGTAGTCGCTGTCGTCGCTAACAAGGAATGACGCGGTGCCAACGATATCGTTGGGATAGGACACGCGCTTGATTTGCAGCGCATCGCGAACGATGTCCTCGTAGGCCTGTCCTTCTTTTTGCTTGAAACCGATATCGACCAGATCCTTGTCGAGTTGATCCCAAAGCGGGGTCACGACCACGCCGGGGGCATAGCCGTTCACGGTAATGCCATGTTCCGCCAGACCGATGGCGCCGCAATGGGTGAGAGCCAGACAGCCGTATTTGGAGGTGCAGTAGACCGTCACATCGACCAGCGGCTTGCGTGACGCGATCGACCCTACATTGATCAGCTTGTAGGGGTGCCCTTCCATCGGGCCCTGGGCGATCATCTGGCGGGCGGTTTCCTGCATGCCCAGCCACATCGCCTTGGTGTTGACGTTCATGATCATGTCCCAGTTGTCTTCATCGATATCCATGAAGAACCGGGGTTTGTTCAGGCCCGCATTAAAAAGACCCACATTGATCGACCCGAAAGTTTTGACGGTTGCGGCTACAGCGGCGGCGTTGTCTTCACGCTTGGTTACGTCCATCCTGACCGCAATCGCCTTGCCATTGCCTTCGGCATTGATGGCATCGGCCACCTTTTGCGCTTCGCCTGCGTCCAGATCGCCAACACAGACGTTGGCACCTTGGGCGGCAAAGCTCTTGGCATTGGCTTCGCCCATGCCGCGGGCGGCACCGGTGATGAGAATATTCTTACCTTTTAGGCGGTTGGGGTCCATGGTCGTCTCCTCCTGTAAATTACGTAAACCCTGATGATGTGATCACGGCGTCGGCCCTCCCCTGCGCGCGCCGCAATGCTTCGCGCGGGGGAATGATGCCCCGCAGCATGTCGTGGAATTCTTCACCGCAGATCTGGATGATCTCGCTGATCTCTGGAATCGGTGGGCGTGGCCAGAACTGCAATTCGTCGCGCCATGACATCGCATCGACCGCTTCAAAGATTGGTGACAAGCGGCGCACGTCGGGATCGGCCCCGACCGAATAGCGCGGATTGGTGCGGCTGCCGTTCTGGACGTAAAGTTTCTGCGCCTCGGGCGAGGTAAAAACCAAAAGCGCCTCAACCGCTGCTGCAACACGGTCTTCGGGCAGATTGGCAGGGATACCCATCATGTAACCGCCGACCGGTGCAACGGGGGTTGCGCCCGGACCTGCGGGGTGTGGCAGGTAGCCGGTCTGCCCGTTGGCGGGCGAACTTTCGTCCAATTCGAAATAGGGGGCCAGAAGGGTATAGCCATAGGCCATGGCGATCCGGCCCTCGGCATAAGGGCGGATGCGTTCGTACCACGACATCGAAAGGATTTCCGGTGGCGAATAGTTGAGCAGTTCCAGCAAGAATTCAGCCGCCTGCAACCCTGCTTCTGTGTCGATTGTGACGCTGTAACGGTGCTCGGCCAGATGGCGTGTCTCGAACCCGCCGGCAATGGGCGGCAGATCAAGGATCGGCTGGCCAAAGTCGGCCATTGCCATCAAGACAGTATGCCCAAGTGCTGTGCCGCGCGCTGCATTCCACGCAATCCCGTGCAGACCGCGCTGCGGATCGTGCAGGATCTTGGCAGCAGTCAACAATTCGTCCGTTGTCGATGGCGGGACAAGTCCCGCCTGTGCAAAGAGATCGGTACGGTAGAAAAGCAATTCAGGCGTTGTCTGTGCAGGGATGCCGTAAAGCTTGCCACCCCAATGGGCCGCTTGCCAGCCCGCGGTATGGAAGTCTGCAGGATCGATGCGGGCAATATCCATCGCTTCATCCAAAGGCATCAGAATCTTCCGCTCGGCAAAATCCCCCACCCAGGGCAGATCGACGGCCAGAATGTCATAGCGGCTGGTGTTGCGGGCGGCATTGCGCACGGCTTCTTCGCGCAACCGGTCGATCGAAAAGGCGCGCTGGTGGATTTGGGTGCCGATGACTTGCTCGAACTGGCGCTTGAGGTTGTCCATCACCATGAACGTCGGATCACCATGCACCAAGACGCGCAGGCCACCTGCAAGCTTGAGTGGCTCGGTGAGAACCTGCAGCGGCGGGATCGACTGGGCATTCAGGTAAGAGCCGCCGAAATAGTAGTCTTCGGCCTCGCTGGGCATATCCGTCCCACCATAGCGGCTGCTTGTCAGGCGTTGCACGCGGCTTGAGAGTTGCGACCACCGGTCTAGCAGTGTCTCGCTTGGGTGCATCGAATAGCTCTTGCCGGTCTTGGTACGGGGGCGCTGTTCGATCAGTCCCGCACTGACCAGCTCTTTCAGCCGCCGATTGGCGGTTGCATAAGGGGCGCGGCTCGCACCGATCAAGGATGTGGCCGTCGCAACCTTGCCTTCAAGGTGCCCGCGCATCAGCGACAGCACGATGCGCAGGTTCGGATTTGGCGAGGACAGGTCAATCATGTCCTCCAGCTCGTCCCCAAGCTCGTCAAGGAAGGCGATGGTCTGAAGCATCTCGGTCTTGGCCTTTGGGGGCACGAACCGGGCCATGGTGTCACCGCTCATCACGTTCATGGGGTTAGGCTTTGGCTTTCTGGATGCACGACCCGAGAGCGCTATGTCTTGTGCGGCGACATCTCGGGTAGAATTATTCATTTTGGCTTTTTTCGACTCGGACATGATCGTACCTCTTGCAACATGAAGGTTGGTGACACCAAAATGTATCGCTGAAATATCCGTAATGAACATAAGAAAATCCAAAATGGATATTTTTTAGGGAGCAGAGGGTTTCGGGTCCGCGCATTCTGGTGTCAATCATCGCAGCGCCGCTGGACGATGATTCCCCGACGGGAGGAGGGGGACCGTAAAATCGAAATGAGAGAGTTTTCCAGGGAGGAAATAAAATGACACTTCGCCATAGTCTTTCGGCCACCGTGGCCACCGCTGCGATGCTGACCGCAGGTGCAGCCTATGCCGACGCGCACAGCACCATGCGTATCGGTATCACGCAAAACAACGTCGGCGTGGACAGCTATCAAACAACGTATGAGCAGGCATTTATCGCTGCCGCAGAAGCAAACCCGAGCGTCGAGGTTGTCGTCCTTGACGCGGGCGGCGACGTAGCCCGCCAGATTGCGCAGATGGAAGACCTGATCCAGCAAGAGGTCGATGCAATCATCATCTGGCCAACCAATGGTGAAGCCGTCATTCCAGCCGTGCGCAAAGCCGCACAAGCCGATATTCCTGTTGTTGTGACAAACTCCAACATCGCGGAAGCCGGTTTTGACTTTGTCGCGTCCTTCTCGGGCCCTGACAATATCACGCAAGGGTCGCGTTCGGCTGAAATCATGTGTGACCGGTTCAAGGATCTGGGCATCGAAAACGAAGCCCGCGTGGTGCAGATTTCCGGCCAGCCTGGCTATACCACCGCAATCGAGCGCGCCAAAGGGTTTGAAGATCGCCTGCCAGAGGTCTGCCCGAACGTCACTTTGGTTGAAACGCAACCCGGTGACTGGAACCGCGAGAAATCACAGCAGGTGATGGAAGC
>CAYGMX010000293.1:0-4342 GCA_964351055.1 uncultured Loktanella sp.
ATCACCACATCGCCCATTTTCGACCCGACCATGCCCTGACCGGTGGCCGCCAGCACAACTGGTTCATATGTCGCCATGGCACCCGAATGGGGCATGCCGACCATGATCACCTTGCCGCCATTGGCCAGATACTGCGGCGCGGTGTTATAGGCGGGGATCGCACCGACGGTGACGAAAACCGCATCTGCGCCGCGCCCCATCGCCTGTTTTGCGAGCCGCCACGGTTTCTCGGCGGTGGCAAGGACACCGTCAGTGGCACCGAATTCTTTGGCGATTGCCAGCTTTTCTGCGGACATATCGACCGCGATGATCCGCCGCGCCCCTGCGATCCGCGCGCCTTGTATTGCATTCAGGCCAACGCCGCCCGCCCCGATCACGACCACGTCCTGCCCTGCGCGCAGGCCCGCCGCATTGACCACCGCACCGACCCCCGTGATCACGCCGCATGCCAGCAAGGATGCGGCCTCCATCCCGATGTTGGGCGACAGTTTCACGACCTGACTTTGGTCAACCACAACCTTTTCGGCAAAGCCGCCGGTGTGCATTGCCTGATGCAAGGGCGCGCCTTGCGCGTCTGTCAGAGGCCCGCTGGCCATGTCGGTTTCACAGGCCACCGGCTTGCCTCCCGCACAGGACCGGCAGGTCCCGCAGGCCCGGATGAGGGTCACGACCACCGGATCGCCCAACCCGATCCCGCGCACGCCACCCCCAAGGCCCGTCACATAGCCTGCCGCCTCGTGCCCGTAGACTGCGGGCAACGTCCCGCCCCAGCCCCCGTCGATGTAGGAAATGTCAGAATGGCAGATCGCGCAGGCCTTGAGCGTGACCTCCACCTCGCCCATCCGGGGGGCTGCAAGGGTGACGGTTTCGATGGTCAGGGGCTTGCCGAATTCCCGGCAAACGGCGGCTTTGATTTGTGGCATGGGAGGCTGTCCTGTCCGGAGGGTTCACAGGCAATCTGCGAATAGTTTGCGCAGACCGCAAGCCTGAAACCGACCTCAGGTTGCCCGTGCGCGCTTTGGCCGTGGTGTTTGGACAAAGACGAAGATGCAACCGATGGTCAGGATGGCTGACAGCAGGAACGGTGCTCCGGGAAGGTGAATAGGCGCGCTGCCTGCGGTGAAATACCAAAAGGTCTGGGTGACCATCAGGGGTGCTACGATTGTCGCGACCGCGTTGATCGACGTCACAGTGCCTTGCAACTCGCCTTGCTGATCGTCGGCCGCTGTACGCGACATGATGCCTTGCAGGGCAGGACCGGCAATCGACCCCAGTGCCGTCAATGGCGTCAGCGCCAGTGCGATCCAGCCATTGGTCACAAAGCCCAAGGCCAAAAAAGCTGCAACATCGATCGACAGCCCAAGGATCACAGCTTTGCGCTCGCCGATCCGCTTGATGATGGGCCGGATCAACAGCCCTTGCACCAAAGCGATCCCGATGCCGAACACGGCGAGCGACAGTCCGATCATCCCCGGCCCCCAGCCGAATTGTGCGGCACCAAAATAGGCCCAGACCCCCGGATAGACGAAAAAGGCGATCGTATAGACGAAAGTGATCAGCATCAGCCGTTTCAGCCCCGGCAATTTGCCGATGTTCTTGAAGGCCCCGAACGGGTTCGCGCGCCGCCATTCGAACGGTCGTCTGATCCTGTCGGTCACAGTCTCGGGCAGAACAAAATACCCAAAGACGGCATTGGCCGCCGCAAGACATGCCGCCGCCCAGAATGGGGCCCGTGTTCCGTATTCGGCCAGCACACCGCCCACCAGTGGCCCCAGAATGAACCCGACCCCGAAGGCCGCCCCGATCAGGCCAAAGTTGGCGGCCTTGTCTTCGGGCTTGGAAATATCAGCCATATAGGCCGCAGAGGTCGACTGCGTTGCCGCCGTGATCCCGCCGATGATCCGCCCGATAATCAACAGCCAGATGGTATGGGCCAGTGCCATCAGCACATAATCGAAAGCCATGATGACCAGTGAGATGATCAGTACCGGCCTGCGCCCGTAGCGGTCCGACAGGTTCCCTACCGTCGGCCCGAAGATGAATTGCATCGCCGCAAAGATCGTGGCCAGCACCCCGCCCCAAAGGGCCGCAGCCCCAAGTCCCTGTCCTTCGACCTCTTGAATCAGATCGGGCATGACCGGCATGATCAGACCGATGCCCATGCTGTCGAGCATGACCGAAATCAGAATGAATGTAATGGGAAGGCGTTTGTCCATCGGCGCAGGATTAAACCAAGCAGTTTACTTTGCAAGGGCCAAAGGCGCGCCTTGTGCTGTCGCAACCCTTAGCCATCGTTCAGGTGTCCGATGTCGCCCATAAACTTGCGCAGATGCCTAGCGTAGGTTTCGGGTTGCTCGACGCAAGGCAAATGGCCTGCCTGCCGCATCAGCACGAATTGCGCACCGGGAATCAGGTCGATGGTTTCGCGGACAAGATCGGGTGGTGTGGCTTTGTCCTCGTTTCCGGCAATGCCCAGGGTCGGTATGCGCAATCCGCTTGTCGGCGTGTAGAAATCTGTTCCCGCGATGGCGGCGCAAACGCCGGCGTAGCCTTGCGGCGGCGTGCTGACCAGCATCTTGCGCCAAGGTGCCATCGCGTCAGAGCCGTAAAAGCTTGCCCCGAACCACCGCTGCATTACCCCGTCGGCGAGTGCCTCCATGCCTTGGGCTTGCACAGCCTCGATCCGGTCTTGCCAGAGTTTGGGGTTGCCGATTTTGGCTGCCGTATTGGATAGGACCAAGGCGCGGATGATCTCTGGCCGTTTGACCGCCAATCCTTGCGCCACCATCCCGCCCACCGAGAGCCCGACGAAAAGCGCGTCCTGCACACCGTAGGTGTCGCAGACTGCCTCGGCGTCGCTGACCAGTTGCCCCATCCGGTAAGGGCCTTCTGGCGCATCCGACAGCCCGTGCCCGCGCATGTCATACCGGATGATGCGAAGAGTTTGCGGCAAATGCGCAAGCATCAGGTCCCACAGGTGCAATGTCGTTCCCAGTGATCCCGACAGAACCAATACCGGCCCATCCTCGGGACCTGTCGCCTGCGTATTGAGGCGCAGGCCGTCGCGGGTCACAACTTCGGTCATTTCAACGTGTCCAAGGCGCGGGCAAACACGGCAGCATCGACATTGCCGCCTGTGGCCACCGCGATCACCGCGTCACCGCTAAATTGATCGGGATGGAACAAAGCGGCGGCCAAGGCGGCCGCGCCGCCCGGTTCGACCACGATGCGCAGGCGCTCAAAGGCAAGTCCAACGGCGCGCAGGCACTCTTGTTCACTGACCACAACACCCGGCCCGCAATGGGCCTGCATGATGGGAAAAGTCAGGTTGCCAGGTTGCGGTGTGACAATCGCATCGCAGAGCGAGCCGCCCAAGCGCGTGTTGCGCTCGAGCTTGCCACTGGCCAGCGAGCGGGTCACATCATCGAAGTCTTCAGGCTCGGCAGGGCGCACCCGCAATCCCGGCGCATCGGCAGCCAGCGCTAAGGCGATACCCGATGTCAGCCCGCCACCGCCGCAGCAGACCACCACATCGGCTTGGCTCACACCCAGAGCGTTCATATCCTCGGCAATTTCCAGACCGCATGTGCCTTGGCCTGCAATCACCAAAGGTTCGTCATAAGGCTTGATCAGCGTCAGCCCGCGTTCCGCCGCCAAACGCGCGCCAATCTCGTCGCGGTCTTCGGTGGCGCGGTCATAAAGCACGACCTCTGCGCCCAGGGCGCGTGTGTTTTCGATTTTCACGATGGGGGCGTCTGCGGGCATGATGATGACCGCAGGTGACCCATGCGCGCGCGCGGCCAGGGCCACGCCCTGCGCATGGTTGCCGCTGGAAAAGGCGATGACGCCCGCGCGCAGTTGCGCGGCGTCCAGCGCCGAAACCGCCGACCATCCCCCACGGAATTTGAACGATCCGGTATGCTGTAGGCATTCCGCCTTGACGAAAACCCGACGCCCCGCAATGTCGTCCAGAAAGGGCGAGGTCAGGATCGGTGTGCGCCTTGCGTGGCCTTTGACGCGTGCTGCGGCGGCGCGGATCATGTCGATGTTCATTGCAGTTTCTCCAGCCAGAGGCGCAACGCCTCGCGCGCTTGCGGTTCATCAAGGAATGGAACATGGCCTCGCCCGGGCACATCCGCGCGGATCATATCCGGACGACGGCGGGACATTTCGTCCGCTGTCTCGATCGTCAAAAGATCGGAATTCGCCCCGCGGATCAGCGCCAACGGCAGCCCCCTCAGCGCATCGAACAGTGGCCAGAGGTCCGGTGCCGGTTGGGCGCCTGCCGCCAGAACCGCATCGCGCAACTTGGGATCATAGCGGATCGCCAGCCCGTCAGGGG
>CAYGMX010000294.1:0-4331 GCA_964351055.1 uncultured Loktanella sp.
CGCAGGGGGTGATCGACGCGATTGCGGATGGTGTCGCACTGGTGCAATCGGGTGCCGCGCGCGCGCTGTGCACAGCCCCGATCCATAAAGCCGCCCTGATTGACGGGGCCGCATTCGCTTATCCGGGGCATACCGAATTTCTGGCAGCACTGGCCGGGACACCGCAGGTTGTCATGATGCTGGCCTGCGATGCCCTGCGGGTTGTGCCGACCACGATCCATATCCCTCTGGCCGATGTGCCCGCAAAACTGACCGCCAGCCTTTTGACCGATACGCTTTTGATTACCCACGCCGCACTGCGCCGTGATTTCGGCATCATAAAACCGCGCGTCGCGGTAGCGGGCCTTAACCCCCATGCTGGCGAAGACGGCAAGATGGGGAATGAGGAAACCGAGATGATCGCGCCGGTGCTTGATGCCTTGCGCGCGCAAGGCCTGCGGATTTCCGGCCCCCTTTCTGCCGACACGATGTTTCATGCGGGTGCCCGCCAGCGCTATGACGTGGCGGTCTGTATGTACCACGATCAGGCCCTGATCCCCATCAAGACGCTGGATTTTTCGGGTGGCGTCAATGTTACGCTTGGCCTGCCCTTTATCCGCACCTCGCCGGACCATGGCACCGCTTTTGATATCGCCGGACAAGGGATTGCGGATGCGACTTCGATGATTGCCGCGCTGCGGATGGCCGCGCAAATGGCCGATGCGCGGGAGGGCTGAGAGCATGGGAGCCTCCAGCGGGGATATTTATGCTCGGAAGAAATCATGAGCGGAATAGATGATCTGCCGCCCTTGCGGGATGTGATCGCCACCCATGAACTGGCCGCGAAAAAGTCGCTGGGCCAGAACTTTTTGCTTGATCTGAACCTGACAGCCAAGATTGCTCGGCTTGCCGGTGATCTGACTGGGGCGGATGTGCTGGAGATTGGCCCCGGTCCGGGCGGTTTGACACGCGGGTTGCTGGCCGAAGGCGCACGCCGTGTGCTGGCGATCGAGAAAGACCCGCGCTGCATGCCCGCATTGGCCGAGATTGCCGCTGCCTATCCCGGCCGGTTGCAGGCGATCAATGGCGATGCGCTCGCGGTGAACCCGCTTGCGCATCTGACGCCGCCGATCAAGATTGCCGCGAACCTGCCCTATAATGTGGGAACGGAGTTGCTGGTGCGCTGGCTGACGCCGCCGGACTGGCCGCCTTTTTGGGTCAGCCTGACGCTGATGTTCCAGCGCGAAGTGGCCCAAAGGATCGTGGCAACACCGGTCAGCAAGGCCTACGGGCGTCTGGCGCTGCTGGCGCAGTGGCGTACCGATCCAAGGATCGTGATGGACCTGCCGCCAGAGGCCTTTAGCCCGCCCCCCAAGGTAAACTCTGCTGTGGTGCATCTGACCGCCCTGCCCGCACCACGCTTTCCGGCTGATCCGACGGTATTGAACATGGTGGTGGCGGCGGCCTTCAACCAGCGCCGCAAGATGTTGCGCTCGGCGCTGAAATCGCTGCGTCCGGATATCGAGGATCATCTCAATGCGGTGGGGATCAAGCCGACAGAGCGGGCCGAGCAGGTCGGGCTCGAGGCGTTTTGTGCCTTGGCCCGCAGTCTTGCATCGGCCGGCTGAACACAGCAAAAAGCCCTCCGGTATCGGGGGGCTGATTGATTATTCGGCGGCTTCCGGCGTATTTCCCTTATCGGGAGCAGCGCGCGGCTTGCGCGGGGCACGGGGCTTGCGTGGCCGCTGCGGTTTTTCTTCGGGCGTTTCGACAAGTCCGCTGTCTTGGTCATCTGCTTCCCCGATCACATCGGGGCCGCTTTGCGGCTGTTCCCCGCCTCCGGGTGCATTCGACGCAGATTCCTGCGTGTTAAAGCGTTCCTGCCGCTCGCGGTCACGCTCGGCCTGACGTTCGCGGTTCTGCGCTTCCTGCTCTTCACGTTTCTGGTCCACTTCGCGTTGCGCTTCGGCCAGCATACGGGTGTAGTGTTCGGCGTGCTGCGCGAAGTTCTCCGCATTGACACGGTCGTTGGACAATTGCGCATCGCGGTGTAACTGGTTGTATTTCTCGATGATCTGCTGCGGTGTGCCGCGCACTTTGCCATCCGGGCCAGAGCTGTCAAACACCCGGTTGATGATGTTTCCGCCCGTAGGACGCGTATTGCGGTTTTTATTCCGCGACCGTGACTTCGATGATCTCATTGATGTGCTTTCAAGCCTTTGGCTGTCGTTGCGCTGGCCCATGTCGCGCCTTCATGCGCGTCTTGAATGTCTGGCCTTGCGATGTATTGGCGACGTACCGGAGGAGAGGATTATATAGGCCCTCGACCCATCCGATGGCTATGAATAAGCAGTGGGCCGGATCAAGACAAGCCCAAATTGCACGAAAACGCAGAATTTGCGCGATATCGCTGCCTCAACCCGCTGTTTTGGCGAAATACCCCGCCACAACCCTGTCCCTGCCATCAAGATCGGGATTGACGCTGATATCGGCGAATCCGCCATTCCGCATCATCGCTGTGACAGCCGCAGCCTGCGTTGCGCCGATTTCAAAGATCAGGCGCCCGCCCGGGGCGAGATAGGTTGGCGCGTATTTTGTGATCAGACGATAGGCCGTCAGACCATCGGCTTCGTCGGTCAAGGCAAGGCGCGGTTCGTAGTGCCGGACTTCGGGCTGCAGGTTTTCCATTTCTGTGGCCGTGATGTAGGGCGGGTTCGCGACGATAAGGTCAAATGGTCCTTCGACCCTTTCAAACCAGTCAGACTGCAAGAAACGGGCACGTTGACCAAGGTGGAGTGCGGCCTGATTCTGTCTGGCGACATCCAGTGCGGCCGCTGAAATATCCGTACCGAGCCCTGTTGCCTGCCCGCGCGCGGCAAGCAGCGACAGCAGGATGCAACCACTGCCTGTTCCCAGATCAAGCACGCGGCTGAACGGCTGCCGGAGCGCCACCTCGATCAGGGTTTCGGTGTCGGGGCGCGGGTCAAGCACAGCAGGCGTGACAATGAACCGGTGATGGTAGAAATCGCGGTAACCCAGAATATGAGAGAGCGGTTCGCGCTTTGCCCGCCGTGTGATTTTCGCCAGAAACGATTGCCCATCTTCGTCTGGGGTCGCGCGCCACAAAAGCCGTGCTTCACGCTGCGGATCGGGGATTGCGGCCTTGGCCAGCACTGCGGCCCCTTTGCGCAGCCAGTCGTCTTGGGTGGTCACGCGCCCATTTCCGCCAGAAGCGTCGCCTGCGCATCCGATTGCAGCGCGCTGATCACCTCTTCCAGATCGCCCTGCATCACCTGCCCCAGTGAATAGAGCGTGAGGTTGATCCGGTGGTCTGTCATCCGGCCTTGCGGGAAATTATAAGTGCGGATGCGTTCAGACCGATCGCCCGACCCGACCTGGCTTTTGCGATCAGCGGACCGTTCGCCATCGACCCGCTGGCGTTCCAGATCAAAAAGCCGCGTTTTCAGCACCTGCATCGCGATTTCGCGGTTGCGGTGCTGGGATTTCTCGGCGCTGACTACGATGATGCCGGTGGGGATATGCAGGATGCGCACGGCGCTGTCGGTCGTGTTCACGTGCTGCCCGCCCGATCCGCTGGCGCGCATGGTATCAATCCGCAGATCACCGGGGTTGATCTGCACATCCACATCTTCGGCCTCCGGCAGGACTGCAACGGTCGCGGCAGAGGTATGGATACGCCCGCCGCTTTCCGTTTCCGGCACCCGCTGAACACGGTGCACGCCGCTTTCGTACTTCAGCTTGGCAAAAACGCCCTCGCCCGCAACGCGCGCGACCACCTCTTTGATGCCGCCCAGTTCGGTCTGGCTTTCTTCCAGAATTTCGAATTTCCAGCCCTGATTCTCGGCATAGCGCTGGTACATGCGCAAGAGATCACCCGCAAAGAGTGAGGCTTCGTCGCCGCCTGTACCGGGCCGGATCTCCAGCAATGCAGGCCGCGCATCGGCGGCATCCTTGGGTAGCAGCGCCAGTTGCACATCATGTTCGGACGCCGCCAGTTGCGCCTTGAGGTCCGGCAACTCTGCTTCGGCCAGTTCGCACATTTCGGGATCTTTCAGCATCGCCTCTGCATCGGCGATCTGGGCGATCAGGTCCTTATAGGCGGTGACTGTTTCGACAACGGGGCGCAGGTCTGCGTATTCCTTGCCCAGTTTGGCGATTTCGGCACCGGCGGCACCATCGGCCATCTTCGCCTCCAGATACTGGAAGCGGTCGATCAGTGTTTCGATTTTATCTGCTGCGATCATAAGGCACCGATTGGCCGATCACAGCGGTTCGGTCAAGGGGCCAAGCGATGAAAGCCAGTCTGTCACCCGTGCGCGGTTCACGCCCAT
>CAYGMX010000295.1:0-2891 GCA_964351055.1 uncultured Loktanella sp.
ATTCACTGTGCCGTAGGGATGCCTGCTTGTTGCAAGAGGCGGTTTGACTTGCGAAACCGCAGATTCATTAGCGGCGCGAAACTCGACCGACGCATAGGACCCCGGCAGATACGTCGTGAAACCCCTCCGGCGAAACCGCCAGCGCACTTTCTGGTGCCGGTCTACAACGCGGGATACTCCGGGAAACGGATTGCGCTGTCTCATCCCAGCAGCCTGTCGCAGGGGTTGGGAGAGGACGCAAGGCCAGCAGTGTCAGGGATGATGACAATGCGGCCCGTCTGGTCAATTTCAATCCTCCCCACGCTCAGGCCAGCCGCAACCGTCGCCTTAATGGCGCGGGATACATCGGCTTGCGTGAAGTTAGCGGGACGGTTGGCCATGTTACTTGCACTGCCTAACGGCAGTTTCGGTTTCGTCTGGCCGGTAGATGGTGCGAAGATGTTGAACAATCTGAGCATTCATAGAGCGCCCTTCCCGTTCGGCTGCATCCTTGACTTGCAACTTAAGATCAGAGGGCATGCGAAGCCCGAAAGGTGGTTTTCTGTTTTGCATCTTATCAATCCGTCCACTACTACACGATGTAGCTATACTACACGATGTAGCTATTGCATGCAACAGCCGATGTGCTACACGATGTAACCATGAAGAACGAAGATGACACATCACCGCTGACACGCGATATAGCCCCATTCGGGTTGCGTATGCCTCCGGCCATTAAGTCGAAGATCAAAGCCTCAGCCGACAAGAATAATAGAAGCATGAACGCGGAAATTGTCAGCGCGATAGAGTTTTACTTGGACTTTGAAGATCGTGGGGACCCATTTGACCATTTTTTGAATCAGGAAGAACCTCCCTCAGATGCTAATCCGACTGTGGTTAGCACCCGTCAGGATGTGGAAACGGCAGTCGCAAGATTGACGGACGAATACGCTAAGAACCTAAAACGCGCCATGATGGGAATGATCTCGACACAACAGGAAGAGCCGAACAATGACCGATAAGAACGACTATGTGGAACTGCCGGGACGGTCGATAGACGACCTTCCTTATACTGGTCTTGTTGAAAGCATGGTAGCTATAAGCCTGATTTGCAGCGTTGTGGCCGAGGCAAAGTAAAACTTGAATGAAAAAGACCTCCACGACCTTTTTGGACAGATTTCTAACGAAGCAGCCAAGATGATGGTCTTTTCTTGTGCTTCGCCTGAAGAACTGAAGAAAATGAATGATCATATGGTGAAGGCGATGTATCGGGTACAGTAGCGAGCGAGCGAACTAGACCGCCCGCGCGTGGGCCGGACCGCCCGCCGTGATGGTCTGGTCGAGACTATCGCACAAGAACGCCACAGGCTTGCGGTGTCGCTTGCCAATGCACCTGCTGGCCTGGACCGGACCAGATGAGCCGCTGTGAACCAGCCCAGAAAACAGACGTAGACCACGATCTAGCCGCCTGGCTTGCCCTTGCTGAAGCTGCCCTAGGTTCCGAACGGGAAAAGAACGCGATGCTACAACGCCACCTTGATGACGTGCGCCGGATGCTGCGAGCAATGATTATCCTGCAATCAGGAAAAGGCGCGGCTGGTGGCCATTTTGAGAAGGACAAATACATGAAAAAATTCATTCGTTGCGCCGTTGTGTCGCTGATGCTTACCCCCGCTGTAAGTGCGGCTCAGGCACAGGAGATGCGGCCACTCGGTGAGCTACTTGAAACGGCAGCTGCGCCATATCCGTCAACACGATGCGCCGGATGGTATCAGGCGCTTATGGAATGGGGCGGAAAGGAAAGGTTTGGCGATGAAGCCTGGATGACTATGGATACCGCGCGCAGAAGTGCGTTTTTACATTCCGTGCTGATCTTCAATGAGGAGAGCGGCAATACGTTGGAAACAGACGTTGAGCTAGTAGCTGAAAGTGCGAGCAATATCGCTGATCTTTATTTGGCGCGAATGAGAAGCAACTATGCCGCTCAGGGGGAAGCTTATGGCCAGGACGAATTGATCAAAAGTGATATGTCCGTTTGCCAACTTGTTGCTGAGCTGGCTGTGGCTACTGTTGGAAATCTTGACCAATGAGAACCGTGGTGGCCGTGGTAAGGGCAACGTTGAAAGATATAGGAGAACAATATGCCATACCTGATCGTCTTTGCCTTAGGGCTGTGGTTCCTTCTAGGCGATCCGCCTAAATCCGTAGCTAACACGTTCTGGGAAAATGAGGCCGCGCCCTGGGAGACAGTAGACGCTTATTACTATCCTAATCGGAACAATCTTTCAGTGTTTCAGAGTAGGCCTGGGCTTAACTCCGTTGATGACTGCCGCGTTTGGGTTCGTATGACCGCTGCCGCAAACAATGATATCGGGGTGGTTAAAGGTGACTTTGAATGCGCCATTGAAGTCATTGATACGTTTGCAGGGATAAACGTATACCGTACGACGGTCCGATAGCACTATAGATGTTAGAAAATCGGTGTTGGTGCCAATATAGGGCACCATAATTTGACGTTAACGACATATTAAAAAGGGCTTCGAGTTGTAACATGCATGTCGTATCCCCCTAAAAATACACCCATAGAGCTTTGCTAACCCCCTTTTGGCCGTCCGAAATCAAGGGGTGAGTGCCCTCCCTTTGATCTGCGTGCCGTGGATGTAATGATACCCCGCGTACTGCGCACAAATGCCAATGTGCCAAAAACCTTCAACAACCCCATAGGTTTTGAACGGGGTTTGTGGCAGCGGAAAATGGGCTGTTTCGCGACTGTGCCAAAAAGGAGGGTTTTTGGAACAGGTGCCAAATGGCGGCTGTGCGGGACTTTCCGGACCTTCGGCCGAATAACAAAGACGAGCACAAACAGCTCAAACCTGCCGTTCGCTGCGGGACAAACCAAGGTCTGTTGTGCG
>CAYGMX010000295.1:2901-4330 GCA_964351055.1 uncultured Loktanella sp.
TGCGGACAAATGAGTTTTCGCTGCGGTTGCGCCAAAGTCTGCTTTGGCGATTATCTCTGGCTCAGCGCGTCCAACGCCAGATGAACAAGGCCGTGCTTTGGAGCATTGGCTGGCCAAGCTGCGAAGACATCAATAGCGCGCAACTTCCAGTCGGGCAGAACGTATCTCATTGATCCAGCTTCCACGTCTTCTCTGGCCAGAAAATCCGGAACGATAGCAAGTCCTGCCCCCGCGCGGGCCAAACGATAAAGCGCTTGGGCATCGTTTGCAAAGATGTGCGCTTCTGGTTTGATGGTTGCTTGAATGCCGCCAGATTTACCGAACTCTAACGGCACATTTTGTGCAGGTGTCAGAGCCAGCCAGTCCCAACCAATCAGGTCCTTTGGATTATCGGGGACCGGTCGCGATGAGAGGTAGTCAGCAGACCCGACCAACTTACGCTCGACCGAAAAGAGTTTGCGTGAAGCCGCAGTGTTTTTCGCCTTCGGTCCCATTCGGATCGCAATATCGAAGCCGTCATCTATGAGTGCACGCCGTGTGTCTGAGAAATCCAGAAACAATTTAATCCGAGGGTATGTTCTGGAAAAGGCTGCGATTTGCTCGGTGAAATGCGATTGCGACAGGACGGATGGAATGGTGATGCGAAGCTCACCGCTTGGCGCACTTGCAGAAACCGATAGATCAGCCAGTTCGCCTTCGACCGCCTCCAGCATCTTATGCGTTGCAGCCAGTAGTCGCTGACCCTCCGGTGTGAGCGATAGCTTGCGGGTCGAGCGGTAGATCAACGCAACGCCAAGGCTCTCCTCAAGCTGCGAAATATGGTGGCTGACCACCGAAGGCGACAGCCGAAGTTCCCATGCAGCCCCCCGAAAGGACCCGTGATCAATCGTTTTGGCGAATATGGCCATCTGGCGTAGTCGATCAATCATTATACAAGTAATCCGAACAGTTAAACTTATTTATCCCATCTTATGATTGTATCTGGATTTGTCCATCTTGGATGCACAGCGCTCGCAAACCCGTGAGGCACCGTAATTCACCGACCAGGAGATACATCCATGAATGCGTTCAGAACAAATCTCGTAGCAGCATCACTCGGCCTCGCGGCCATCGCGACTAGTGCCGCGGCCGATGACAAAGCAACTGTGCAAACTTTCTATGACCTGCTCAGCAATCCCGGCTCTGAGGCCCAAGTGGCTGCATTTCTCAGCGCAACCTCAGAGAACTGGGAGAGCATTGGCGACTACTCCGGCGAGAATGAGGGTCGCGATGGCTTCGTCGGCCAGATGGGTTTCTTCAGCCAGCTAATTCCCGACCTCGACTGGTCCGTACAGGCCATGCATCAGGACGGTGATTTCGTGACCGTTCGCAGCCGTGCAACGGGAACGCCGACGGGCCCGTTCTTTGGTGTTGATGGTGAAGGGCGCAG
>CAYGMX010000296.1:0-4326 GCA_964351055.1 uncultured Loktanella sp.
ATTCAGGACCAGACCGAGGAAAATCAGCATTGGCACGCTGGTGAATTGGACTGATTCATTGGTCAGTACACCGCGTGCCCGTAGGTAAATCAGCCCCAGATGTTGAAAATCAGTGATGCCCACCCAGACCGCAGCCACAAATCCCAGAAAGCCTGTCCCCGCCAGCACCAGAGCCACCGGAAAGCCACTGAAAACCCCGATTGCCATCACGACCAGCATGGCGACCGTGAGGACCTCATTCGCCATTGTGCAGCCCGACTGATTGTTCCGGTGCGCCCTGCGCGCGTTTCCCCGCCAGAAAGGCGATGTTGCGCACGGCTACGATCACCCCCGCAAGAGCCAGCAAGATGGGCCCGATGACCCCGGCAATGCGTTGTGCCCACACTTGGGTCTCTGCAAATTTAGTGGTGCGCATTAAACCGTCCCACCCGTAATAGGTCAGAATGGCGGCGAGCGGCAGAAGGACAAAAAGGCCGCCTACCAGTTCGATCCACGCAATACGGCGCGCGGACCAATGCCTGCGAAGAACATCCACGCGCACGTGACCGTCGCGCAGGTAGGTATACCCAAAGGTCAAGAAGATCAGGATGAATAGCAGCGATGTGGACAGGTCCGGCAAGTAGCTCGCCACACCAAGTTGTAGCTTGCGATCCAACATCTGAAGCGCGCCGTAAGCGGCAATCGCAACAACTGTCAGCCATGCAGTCACGACGCCGATGCCACGTATCCCACGGTCAATCCAATCCAAAAATCTCAAGTCGAGCCCCCTCCCAAAGTTCCTTGCTTGTCAGCTTTTATCTCCCGATGATATTTCCCTTGCGTTGGTCTTGTTCGGGGTCTTTCGTCGCTCGAAAGCCGTCCCAGAACAGCAATGCCGCCCCACAGAAAATCGCCACGTCAGCGAGGTTGAAGGACGGCCAGTGGTATGTTCCGAAATGAAAATCCAGAAAGTCAGGGACCGCCTGATACCGCAACCGGTCGATGACATTGCCGAACGCACCGCCGATGACCAGACCGAGAGCAGCAGCCGTCAGCCTATCTGGCGCGCGCCATAACCAGATCAGCAGCCATGCCACGATCACGGCAGCAAGCGCGATGAGACCCCACCAGGGCACGATCCCGCCGAGTATGCCAAAGCTGACCCCATCGTTCAGGACACGAACGAGATTGAGAAAGGGCAGAACTTCGACCCCATGCTCAAGCGCCGGGGTGTTCAGGGCCAGCGCCTTGGTGCCCTGATCGAGACCGAAAGCTGCAATCGCGCAAAGCCCACCCAGAATGCGGCTGTTCATGCCGCCACTTTCAGATCGGAACGCGCATCGCGGATGATCGCCCAAGAAGAATGCAGGAACAATCCGGCGATGCCGAAGGCGACGATCAGGTCGGGCCATGCGCTACCCAGCCAAAACACCAGACCGGCGGCGATAACGACTGCCGCGTTGCCGATGGCGTCGTTGCGCGAAAACAGCCAGACGGCACGCATGTTCGCATCGCCCTTGCGGAATTTCAGCAGGGGCAACACAGAGATGACATTGATGACAAGAGCAATCAGGCCCAGAATCCCCATCAGAGTGGCGTCTGGCGGTGTCGGCTCGAATGCCCGCATGATGGTTGCGCCAAGGACGCCAAGACCGAGCAGGCCGAGAAAGATACCCTGAATCAGGGCTGATCGCGCTCGCCAAGCAAGGCTCCAACCAATTGCCAGAAGGCCGAGGAAGGTAATTGCGCCATCGCCGATGAAGTCGAGCGCATCGGCCTTCACAGCCTGCGATCCGGAGATGAACCCGCCGACCATCTCGATGACACCGTAACCAACGTTCAGGATCACGACGATCCAGAGCGCGCGTCGGTAGGCTGGATCCTGATGGGCCGCACCTTGCTGAAGGTCCTCGTCGCTCTCGATGCGGTCGAACCCGTACCCCGTGGTTTCAACGGCTTTCTCGATCTCCGGCAACCGCGCTTCGGGGGCCTTCAGGGTCATAATGTGGGTCGCCGCCGACACTTTCACCGCGTCGGGCGCGACCCCGGCAGATTGCGCCGCTCGTTCAATCTGCGCGGCGTCCTTGGCGCAATCCATGCCGGAGACGCGGTAACGGAAGGATGGGATATCTGCCGTCGAACCGGCGCTATCGGTGTTGGCCATGGGTGCACTTCTCCTGCTAGAGTGAATCAAGAAACAACATATCAGCGAGGAATGATATGGATCAAATTATCGCCGACTGCAATACCGGGACTACCGCTATTGAACGAAGAGCGAAGCTGTTTCGCGGCTTTGCGGACCCGAGCCGCCTCGCGATTATGGACGCCTTGCGCGAAGCGCCGTTGGCCGTTCACGAGATCGTGACGCGCACGGAGTTATCGCAGCCAAACGTTTCCAACCATCTCCGGTGTCTTCTGGATTGTGGGCTCGTGGCCAGCGACCGCGACGGACGCTTCATCCGCTACCGCATCAGCAGCCCGCGCATTACAGCCCTATTGAATGATGTGGACGCCCTTCTCGATGTGGTCGCAGAGGGGGTTGAGGCTTGTGAGAACTATCGCGGGACATAAACGGTGGATTCCGCCGGTGACAAAAACAGATGAGTTTTGACCGCTGAGTGCGGCACAGCGGAACTTCACTAATGGGCTTACCACGGTCCGCAGAGCGGGAATTTGCGGGCTTTCGCTGTGGCATCCGCGAAGGTCCGCTTCGTCCAGGCATATCTCCTTGACGAAATTTTTCGTGCTCCACCGCCGCCAAAGTCCATTTCTGATATCGCCGCGCTTGTAAGGGCCCGATCAGATCGCCTTCTGGTTCACGCGCTTTGATAGCTCTGCCGCGCTTTCCTTGCGCTCGCTGTATCGGTCCAGCAGGTAATCCTTGGTGTCGCGGGTGAGCAGCGTGAACTTCATCAGTTCCTCCATGACATCGACCATGCGGTCGTAGAACGGCGACGGCTTCATGCGGCCCGCCTCGTCAAACTCCAGAAATGCCTTCGGGGTGGAGGACTGGTTCGGGATCGTCAACAGGCGCATCCAGCGCCCGAGGATGCGGAGCTGGTTGACGGCGTTGAAACTCTGCGAGCCGCCACTGACCTGCATCACCGCCAGTGTCTTGCCCTGCGTCGGGCGCACGCCGCCCAGCGACAGCGGTATCCAGTCGATCTGGGTTTTCATGATGCCGGTCATTGCGCCGTGCCGTTCGGGCGAACACCAGACCATACCTTCGGACCAGGTGACGAGATCGCGCAGCTCCTGCACTTTGGGGTGATCGGCCTCCGCGTCGTCCGGCAGGGGAAGGCCGGAGGGGCTGTAGGTCCGCGTCTCGGCTCCGAGGCGGGTCAGGACGCGGGCGGCCTCTTCGGTCATCAGGCGACTGAACGAGCGGTCCCGGAGCGATCCGTAGAGCAACGCGATGCGCGGCGCGTGTTTTGCCCTTTCGGGCGATAACAAGCGGTCTGTGTCGATGGCGTGAAAATGGGCGTCTTCGAGGTTCGGAGTATCAGTCAACACGATTTCCTTCCGCGTCGATCAGCGGCGTGCCGTCCTCTTTCGCCATCGGGCCAGTAGGCAGGCGGTTGAGAAGATCCAGCACGGCCTCGCTCGGACGGCACAGCCGGACGCCCTTGGGCGAACAGACGATGGGACGATTTACCAGGACGGGACGGTCTAGCATCGCCGCCAACAGCACATCGTCATCCACGGAGGGATCAAGCAGCCCCAGCTCCTCAGCCGGGGATTTTGTCGTCCGAAGAGCGGTGCGGGGTGTCAGGTTGGCTGCGGCGAACAGCGCCAGGAGTTGCGGACGGGTCCAGCCGGTTTCGAGATAGGGAATGATCACAGGCGTCTCGCCCGATGCCTCAATGATCGCCAGCACGTTGCGCGAGGTGCCACAGTCGGGATTGTGATGGATTACGATGCTCATGACGCGTCCTCTTCCGCCGGAAACCAATGTTTCGTCCGGTTCGCGAAAGCTACGAGCGACAGCATCACCGGCACTTCCACGAGGACGCCGACGACTGTCGCCAGCGCCGCTCCGGACCCCAGCCCGAACAGGCTGATCGCGACGGCAACGGCCAGCTCGAAGAAGTTGGACGTGCCGATCATGGCGCAGGGGGCGGCGACGTTGAAGGGGATGCTCCAGGCCCGTGCAGCACCATAGGCGAGAAAGAAGATGCCGTAGGACTGGATCAGCAGCGGCACGGCGATGAGCACGATGACGAGCGGGCGGTCGAGGATGACCTCACCCTGAAACCCGAAGAGCAGCACCACCGTCACCAGCAGCCCGAGGATCGAGAAGGGCTGCACGCGGGACTTGACCGCATCGACCGCCGCTTCGCCGCCGTT
>CAYGMX010000297.1:0-4303 GCA_964351055.1 uncultured Loktanella sp.
GCCCAGGTGTGCCGGTCTTGACAGCCCCCGAAGGCTCTGATCCGGCCAGCCTTGCCTTTGACGCGATGACGCAGGCGCAGGCGGACGGTGCGGACCTCTTGATGATCGACACGGCAGGGCGGTTGCAGAACCGCGCCGATCTGATGGAAGAACTGGCAAAGATCGTGCGCGTCATTCGCAAGAAAGACCCGGATGCACCGCACAATACACTCTTGGTGCTGGATGCAACGACCGGCCAAAACGCGATCCAGCAGGTCAAAGTCTTTCAGGAACTGGCCGATGTGTCGGGTTTGGTGATGACAAAGCTGGACGGGACAGCAAAGGGCGGTGTGCTGGTTGCACTTGCGGACAAGTTCGGGTTGCCGATCCACGCGATCGGTATAGGGGAACAGATCGACGACCTCGCCCCGTTTGACCCCGAAGAGTTTGCCGCCGCTTTGGTCGGGCTTGATCGATGAGGTTGCTTCTTGCGATGGCATGGCTCGCAATCGGGCCTTTGCCAGTCTTGGCACAGACCCCAAATCAGGAGTGCCAGCAGACAGTGGATGGCTTTGTGGCGGTGGCAAAGTCTTTCAATGCCGAGGTCGGGGCCTTGGATGGCACGGCAGTGGCCGAAGGATGGTGCCGAGTCACTGCGACCGATGGCGCGCTGCGGGGGGGTGTGTTCGCGCAAGCGCGCTTCCGTCTTGACCGGCTTGATGCAGTTCAGCCGGGAAGCCGGTCACTGGAAATCGATCTTGATGGTGTGCAAACGGTATTTGGCCGGTTTGACGTTACCGCAGCGCTTAGTCACGCGCCTGATAGCGGTCTCTTGACGGTTCACAGCGCGTTAGCCCGCGGGACTGACGGGCGCGGGCTGCAAGCGCTTGGGCGACTGGATATGCCTGCCTTTAAGACCGTGCCCGACGCACAGAACGCGGTGGCGGAATTGCGGCTGATCACCCTGTCCGTGCAGGCCATGATTACACCTGACTTGCTACAAGACGCTGGTGCAGACTTCAGCGATGTCACAAGAGTGGCCGTCGATGATGCCCTTGAAGGGGTCAGCCTGTCACAGGTCAGCACCAAGACCCGCAACGAGTTTCTACGCTTTGCCGGTGCGGCACCCAATGCGCGGGGCACGCTGGATGTTGGACTGGATGCGCCTGACAGTCTCGGGGTTCTGCAACTGGTCATGCCGTTCGTGACGCTGGGCAATCGCCCGGATGCGCAGGCGCTCGCACAGGCGCTTGCAGTGTCGCTGACCGGTGTCGTTCTTGATGTGGCTTGGAAGCCGGGGCGCATGTGAACGACCTTGGCGCATGGCTGGTTTCTATAGCCGGCACAGCCGAAGGTGCGCGGCTGGCGACGATTCTGGCGTTGGTGTCCGCACTGGCCCATGCCATCTTTGGCGCTCTGCAAAAGGGGCGCTATGACCCATGGTTAACACGGGGTGCGATTGACGCATGGCTGTGCGTGCTGTCCGCGCCGGTCGCCTTGTTTGTCGTACCTTGGCCTGATCTGAAGATGGCCTTGATCCTGTGCGGTGCGATCATTGTCCACTTTGCCTATAAGGTGACCATGGCGCTGGCCTACGAAAGGGCGGCCTATACGGTTGTCTATCCTGTCGTGCGTGGTACCGGACCTTTGGTCACTGTCATTGCCGCGTCGGTGTTCTTTTCCGAGCATTTCACGCCCATGCAGTGGGTCGGCGTGGCTTGCCTGTCCGGTGGGATCCTGCTGCTGGCGGTGCGCAATATTGCGGAAGAGGTGCTTGACCCGCGCACGCTCAAACTGGGGCTGTTCTGGGCGCTGGCGGGCGGTTTTCTGGTGGCGCTTTACACGACCTATGACGCTTGGGGCATCCGTCAGGCGGCGGACCCGTTTACGTTTCTGGCATGGTTCTTCTTTGTGACCGCCTTTGACTTTCCGCTTCTGGCCGCATGGCGATACCGGCGGCAACAGGTGCAGCCTGTCTTGGGTCCGCTGGTCTGGCGCGGTTTCGCCGGTGCATTGATTGCTTGGGTCAGTTTCGGGGGCGTTCTGATGGCCACCCGTCTGGACAAGGTCGGTGAGGCTGCTGTGCTGCGCGAAACATCCGTGGTCTTTGCCGCCTTTATCGGATGGTTCATTCTGGGCGAAAAAGTCGGGCCGCGCCGGTTGTTTTTGATGACTTTGGTTGCACTTGGCGCCGTCATCGTGGAAATGGGGGGCTGAGGGAGCATTTCATGGCTGAAAAGACGATCAACCCCATTCTCAAACAGGTCCTTGAACTGGGACCGACAGTGGTATTTTTTCTGATCTATCTGCGCATTCGCGATGACAGCTTCATGTTCGCGGGGACGGAATATTCAGGGTTCATCGTTGCGGCGCTGATCTTTGTGCCGATCCTCTTGGTCGCAATGGGTGCCTTATGGGTGCTGACCGGAAAATTAAGCAGAATGCAGGTGTTTACCGCCTTTATGGTCATCTTTTTTGGTGGTCTGACGGCCTATTTCAACGATGAGCGGTTCTTCAAGATGAAGACCACGATCGTTTACGGCTTTATGGCCGCCATCCTGGGGACCGGGCTTTTGCGCGGGCAGAGCTATCTGCAATACGTGATGGAAGAAGTCCTTCCGATGGAAAGAGAAGGCTGGATGATCTTTACGCGGCGCATTTGCTACATGTTCGGTGGGCTTGCTATCGCCAACGAACTGATCTGGCGGACACAATCAACAGATACATGGGTCAAGCTGGAGACATTTGCCTTTCCGGTCGTGCTGATGGTTTTCATGTTCGTCCAGATTTACGCACTGCAAAAATACTTTATCGAACCGCAAGAGGCCCCAAAGGACTAGACCATTGCGCCGGCTATAGTTCCGCAAATCCAAAACCGACAGAACCGCGCCCACCTGTGTTGCGCCGGTCACGGCGATAGCGCAGCATATCAAGCTGATGATCTGTGATCCTTGGGTGGAATGTGACCCCCGCGCGTTCACCCGCGGTCCACTGGACCACGGCCACCAGAAGGTAAGTCATCAGTTCCAGTTCAACCTTGTCGCCCTGATGCAGATCGTGCAGCCCCGATAGCCGTGCGCCTGTGTTGTTGACATCAATAATCTCGCCGCGTTGCGGGCCTACCGGCGTGCGCAGCGCGATGGGGTATTGGGTCGGATATCGGTGGGGGCGATAACGCATCATGATGGTCACTCTCAACTCTATGAGCCGAGTTCTACCGCATGCCTGCTAATAAACCGTTACGATTGCTTTGTGAAAAGAACTGACTGCGCACTTGCGTCCTTGCGAAAGTCCGCCCGCTTTTCAGCCGCCAGCGCGCGACCGCGCTGCACGCCTGGCCGTGCTTGCAGCCTGTCAAGCCAGCGCGCCATATGCGGTTTGTCCGCAAGTGTTTGCTGCTGGCCTTCCCAAAGCGATGCCCAGCCCCAGATCGCCATATCGGCAATCGAATAGAAATCACCCGCGACATAGTCGTGCTTGGCCAGTTGCCTGTCCAAGACCCCGTAAAGCCGCGCAACTTCGTTCCGGTAACGGTCCTTTGCGTAGGGCAGGTCATTGGGCGGGTCCATCGCGGGGGCGTATTTCAGGAAATGATGCGCTTGCCCCGCCATCGGCCCAAGCCCGCCCATCTGCCACATAAGCCATTGATCGACAGCCAAGCGGTCGCGTTCGGACTGGCCATAAAACAGGCCCGTCTTGCGCGCGAGATATTGCAGGATCGCCCCCGATTCAAACAGCGAGAGCGGCGCACCATCTGGCCCGTCAGGATCAACGATAGCGGGCATCCGGTTGTTGGGTGAAATCTCAAGGAACGCGGGTTTGAATTGATCGCCCGCACCGATATCCACAAGATGGAGCGTATAGGGCAAACCCATCTCTTCCAAGGCAATGGAAATCTTCCAGCCGTTCGGAGTGGGCCAAAAATAGAGATCAATCGGATCGGGCATCACTGCATCCTCGGTCTGGTGATCTCGGCATCATCGCAATTGTCTGCGAAACGACAAGCCTCTAATTGCGGTCCCGGGTAGCGGCAAATCTGGCGATGTCTCGCAAACTGACTGGAGAAACGCCAAAGGCGTCAGGCTGGGGCTGTGCAGCAGGCGCCGATAGATGGCACAGACATCCTTGCGCAAATAGCCCGACCAGTGACAAACGCCGGTTTGCGATCTCAAAAGTGAAAAACCCGCTTTTGTCAGCGCGGTTTGCGTCGTCCGGCAATCAATATTGATATCCAGCAAGCGTTGATGGCGCAGGCGACCACGACCGGCCGTTGGCCCCCAATGCGGCAAGGCGGCGCGCAACAGCAAATCAAACAACGTGTTGG
>CAYGMX010000298.1:0-4291 GCA_964351055.1 uncultured Loktanella sp.
CTCGTGCGCGGGGTTTCGGGTGGCAAAGCTGGCAGCGACTGCAAAACCCGTGATGCCTGCATCAAGACGGGCCAAAGCGTCGCGCAAGACCTCTAGATCAAGGGCTGCGGCTTCTGTGCCTGCATGGGTATGCCCGCCTGCCAACCGGATCACCGGATCACCGCGCAGCGCATCTGTCAAGCCCGCGCGCCCCAGATCGGCAGCATCAAAACCGATGGTGATCAGGGCAATGCGTCCGCCCTGCCCTTCGACCAGCGCATTGGTCGCCAGTGTTGTCGACAAGGACACCATCGCAATATCGGAAACATCGACAGCGGCCTCTGCAAGCGCCGCATCAATCGCCGCACCGACACCGATCGCAAGGTCAGGGCGTGAAGTCAGCGCCTTTGCAGATGCCATCACATGGTCAGCGGCTTCGTCAAGAACCACCGCATCTGTATAGGTTCCGCCTGTGTCCACACCCAAAAGATAAGCCATCGCCGTGTTCCGATCATTTCGCCCCGCAGATAAGCGATGTTGCGGCCGAAATTGCAACGCCCATTCACGACCGGTGCTTCAGGAATTGTGTCGCGGCAGTGCCCTGACCGCCCTTGCGGCGGGACGGGGCTTGTCTGATAGTCGACGCATGACAAAGCAGCAGAGCCTGAACACAGCAATCACCGACCGGCGCGATGACCTGATCGCACTGACCCAAGACCTGATCCGCATTCCCACCTTGAACCCACCAGGGAGGAACTATCGCGAAATCTGCGACTATCTGGACAAACGGCTGCGCAAATCAGGGTTTGAAACCGAATTGATCCGCGCCCACGGCACCCCGGGTGACAGCGAAAAATACCCGCGCTGGAATATCGTGGCGCGGCGGTCAGGCACGCGGGCGGGCGATTGCGTGCATTTCAACAGCCACACCGATGTGGTCGAGGTCGGGCACGGCTGGACCAAGGACCCGTTTGGCGGTGAATTGCACGACGGAAAAATCTATGGGCGCGGCGCTTGTGACATGAAAGGCGGGCTGGCTGCGTCGATCATCGCGGCCGAGGCCTTGATCGCCACACATCCCGATTTTGCGGGTACAATCGAGATTTCGGGCACCGCAGATGAAGAATCCGGCGGTTATGGCGGCGTCGCTTATCTTGCCGAAAAGGGATACTTCAATCCCGCGCGCGTGCAGCACGTCATCATCCCCGAACCGCTGAACAAGGATCGCGTCTGCCTTGGGCATCGCGGTGGCTGGTGGGCGGAAATCGAAACCTTTGGCGAAATCGCCCACGGCTCCATGCCGTTCTTGGGCGATTGCGCGGTGCGGCACATGGGGGCGGTGCTGAACGCATTCGAAGAGACACTCTATCCCGCCATGGCTGCACGGCACACCGACATGCCCGTGGTTCCAGAGGGCGCGCGATCCTCGACCATGAACATCAATTCGATCCACGGCGGACAGCCCGAACAAGACGACGACTATACCGGCCTGCCCGCCCATTGCGTGCCTGACAGCTGCCGGATCGTGATCGACCGGCGCTTTCTGGCAGAAGAAAACATCAACGACGTGCGCGGCGAGGTACGCGCGCTTTTGGACGGTCTGAAGGCTAACCGCGACCGGTTCGACTATGACCTGCGGGAAATGAATGTGGTGCTGCCCAGCATGACAGACCGGGACGCGCCCGTTGTGCAGGTCATCGCGGCCGAAATCGAGAAAGTCCTCGGCAAACCGGCCGAGTTCGTCGCCTCGCCCGGTACCTACGATCAGAAACACATTGACCGGATCGGCAAGCTGAAAAACTGCATCGCCTACGGACCGGGGATATTGGAACTGGCACATAAACCCGACGAATATATCGGGGTGGAAGACATGATCGACAGCGCCAAGGTGATGGCAGGGGCGTTGGTGAAAATCCTGACGTAGGATGGGTGATTTCACCCATCCTTAACCAAAACCCACCAAACAGGTCTCATGACCCGTTACCGCAGATACCGCAGGCAGGGCGGCACTTATTTCTTTACCGTGAATCTTTCGGACCGCAGTGCATCGCATCTGACAGACCATATCGGCGCATTGCGCCAAGCCTTGGCAGTGACACGGGCAGAGCGTTGGATGCAGATCGACGCAATGGTCATCCTACCCGATCACCTGCATGCCATCTGGACACTACCTGCTGGCGATGCCGACTTTTCAACGCGGTGGCGCCTGATCAAATCGCGATTCTCGCGTGCTGTCGGGCTGAAGCAACCCCGTAATGCGTCACAGGCTTCAAAGAACGAACATGGGCTGTGGCAACGCCGTTTCTGGGAACATTGCATCCGCGATGAAGCCGATTATGCGGCACATCTTGCCTATTGCTGGGGAAATCCGGTCAAACATGGTCTGGTCACAAGGGCTGTGGATTGGCCGTATTCTTCATTGCACAGGGATATCAGAAATGGCTTGGCGGGGGATGAGTGGCAGGGCTAAGCATGGGTGCAAGCACCCATCCTACGCTTGCTGGCACATAAACCCGACGAATATATCGGGGTGGAAGACATGATCGACAGCGCCAATGTGATGGCGGGGGCGTTGGTCAGGATATTGACGTAGGTCGGGGTTCTACCCGACATTTGCTTCCCGCACCCGATCAGGAATGAGGCTTTGCGCGAAACACATCTTCCAACCGTGCTAGATCGCGATGCAACCGCTCCATCGTTTCCGAACCGATTACTGATGATGACCGCATCGCAAGGTCCTGCTTGATAGTTGTGCCAAGTGCCAGTGCTTCCAGCCCCTTTGCTGTGGGTCTCACCAACTGGGCGCGGCCGTCGTTGGGGTCGGGTAGCCGCTCTGCATAATCATGCCTTTCAAGCTCGCTGACGATTTTGCCAGTCGCTTGCTTGGACCGCCGCGTTCGGTGGGCAAGGTCAACTGTTTGGCAGCCCTCAGGCGTCAGGTATGCAAGCAAGGAAACAGAAGCAGGTGTCAGACCTACATAACCTTTTTGCGCCAAAGCATCCACGACAGCCCCAACATACGCCCGCGAGACGGATTGCATTGCTTCGGCGACGCGCTCTGTCAGGTCAGCTTGAGCAAGGCCAAGAACGTCCGCCACATCAGAAGATTGCACCAGTTTTTTTTCTGTCATGACCCTGCCTTACTTTATTTTGACAACCAGGTTGTCTATATAGTAAACTATCATTACTATATGACAAATGTGGCGGTTCGACAAGAGTCGCACGAATGAAAGGACTATCCAAGATGACCAAGGGCTCTATCTTCATTACGGGCGCTTCGTCCGGCATTGGTTTGGCGACCGCGAAATACTTCCTCGACAAGGGTTGGCATGTTGCAGCCACGATGCGGAACCCTGACGATGCGCCAGACTGGATGAAACGGGACACCTGCAAAGCCCTTGTTGCTGATGTGACCGACCAGTTATCGCTCGACGATGCCGTTGCAACGACATTGGCGGCGTTTGGAAAGATCGACGTGGCTTTTGCCAACGCGGGTTACGGCTTGAACGGACCGGTCGAAGGCGTCACCGAAAGCCAAATGCACCACCAGTTCAACGTGAATGTTTACGGCGTTGTCCGTACGATAAAGGCAGTCGTGCCGCACATGCGCGAACGCAATAGCGGCGTCATTGTTACAACCTCGTCCATCGGCGGGATCATCGGCATGCCGTTATCACCGATGTATATTTCCTCAAAGCATGCCATCGAAGGCCTGATCGAATCTGCAAGGTTCGAACTTGCACCGTTCAACATCCGGATGAAGCTGTTGCAGCCCGGCGGTATCAAGACTGATTTCAGCAGACGCTCTGCTCAGTGGGCAGAACACGATACCTATGCAGACGCCGTTGCGGCAGGCAAGAAAATGGCGATCGAACTTCTAGACAACGCGCCTGACCCAGCAGCTGTCGCCAAAATCGTTTATGTGGCCGCCACCGATGGATCAAATCGTCTGCGCTATCTGGCAAAGCCCGGGCCCTATGTGGCGATGTACAAAATGCTTCCCGACCGCTGGTGGCGTGGGATGATTCAGATGGCTTTGCGCAATGCTGCCGGTTCAGCCGACCGCAAACAAGCACGATAGGAGCCTGAAGTTGCAGGCGCAGATATCCGGCAGGGCTTGAATTGCGCCCCCGTTAAGTCAAGACTGTCACCCAACACACAGGGGGTCATCATGCACCATTTCAAACGCCTTGCCGCATCCACCGCTATCGTTCTTTGCGCGTCCGCAGCGCTTGCGCAGGACAGCATCACAGTCGCGATCCAGCTCGAGCCGCCGAACCTTGACCCGACAGGCGGGGCGGCCCAGGCGATT
>CAYGMX010000299.1:0-4264 GCA_964351055.1 uncultured Loktanella sp.
TTTTTACATTAACTTTTGAAATCAAGTAAAATCAGAGGGTTGCGCGCCAGAAATTTTGATAAGAACAGACGGGGAGATCGGAAAAATATGCCGTGGGGTGCCTGCGGCGGCGTAAATCACGCTAAATTCTGTCAATCTGGGGTCAAAGAAGGCGCGGATCGGGGTCAGATGCCCGACAGGCGCCACACCCCCGATGGCAAAGCCTGTTTGGGCGCGGATCAGGCGGGCATCGGCCTTGCCCAGTGGCTCACCTGCCAGTACGCTGGCTTTTGCGGGATCGACCTGATTGCCACCGGCTGTCACGAACAAGATGGCCTTGCCCGACGTCGCCCCGCAGAAAATCACCGATTTCGCGATCTGATCAAGGGCACAGCCAGCGGCATCGGCGGCTTGCTGGGCTGTGCGGGTCTCTGGCCCCAGTTCCAAAGGTGTCACCTCTAAACCGGAGGCGGCCAGCGCCTCTATCACACGTTTGAGACTTTTGCTCATGATGGTCTTGTCCTTTTTGGGGCAGTTTACGCAAGCGGCCTGCATTGACCAGACCACAAGTCGGGATCACTGTAGGCCCATGTCTTTTGCCAAGCGCCTGACGCGCCACCCCATACCATTTGATCCGGCCCGCGGTCAGGATGTCGCGGACCAACTCCCCGACTTGGCCGCCGTGCTTGTACCGCTTTTGGCGGGCGCGGCAGGATGCAGCCCCTATCTGGCCGACCTGCTGCGTCAGGAAGGAGAATGGATCATGTCCGCCTTCGATGATCCCGAACAGGCGGTAGCGACCCTTCTGGACGATATTCCGCAAATCGCATTGGATGACCTGCCCATAGCCTTGCGCGGCTGCAAGCGGCGGATTGCCTTGCTGACGGGGCTTGCAGATCTGGGCGGGGTCTGGCCGTTGGAGGCTGTGACGCAGGTTCTGACTGATTTCGCGGATGCAGCAGTACAGGCAGCCATCTCTCGGCTGGTTGCCGCGGAAGTCGGACGTGGCAAACTCCCCGCAGGTGGGGACCCCGCCGAGGCAGGCGGAATGGTCGTTCTGGCGATGGGCAAGATGGGGGCGGGCGAGCTGAACTATTCATCCGATATCGATCTGATCTGCCTTTTTGACGAAACCCGCTTTGATCCCGATACCTATCATGATGTGCGCGCGGCCTTTATCCGCGTCACCCGCAAGATGACCGCGATCCTGTCGGATGTGCGTGACGGGGGCTATGTCTTTCGGACCGATCTGCGGCTGCGCCCCGATGCTTCGGTGACACCTGTGTGTCTGTCGATGGACGCAGCCGAGCGCTATTACGAAAGCGTTGGCCGCACATGGGAACGGGCCGCCTATATCAAGGCGCGGGTCTGCGCAGGGGATCAGCAGGCCGGTGCGCGATTTCTGGCGACACTGCGCCCTTTCGTGTGGCGCAAACATCTGGATTTTGCCGCGATCCAGGATGCCCACGACATGCGCCTCAAGATCAGGGACCACAAGGGCCTGCATGGTCCTCTGGTGCTGGAAGGGCACAATATCAAACTGGGGCGCGGCGGCATTCGCGAGATCGAATTTTTCACCCAGACGCGCCAGTTGATCGCGGGCGGGCGGGATGCAACCTTGCGCGCCAGCACCACCAAAGACGGGTTGGCGCAACTGGCGCAAGCGGGGTGGGTTCCACCCGATATTGCCAGCCAGCTTAATGATCACTACCGCTCTCACCGCGAGGTCGAACACAGGTTGCAGATGATCAATGATGCCCAGACACAAACGCTGCCAACCGATGCCGCGGGGTTTGCGCGTCTGGCCGCATTTATGGGGCAGGATGTTGCACGACTGCGGACTGATCTGGCCGGCCGGATCAAAGAGGTGCACACACTGACCGAAGGGTTCTTTGCCCCCGATGAACCGGCGGCACCTGCGGTCATCGAATGGGGTGCGGATGTGGTTGCGCGGTGGCACAGCTATCCGGCGCTGCGTTCGGAACGGGCGACCAAGATTTTTGAACGACTCAAACCCGAGATCATGACCCGTCTGCATGAGGCCGTGAAACCCGAAGAGGCCCTTGCCCAGTTCGATGGCTTCCTTGCGGGGCTGCCCGCCGGTGTTCAGCTCTTTTCAATGTTCGAGGCCAATCCGCAACTGACCCAGTTGATTGTCGACATCTGTGCCACGGCACCGGCTTTGGCGCACTATCTGTCCAGCAATGCCGGAGTGCTGGATGCGGTGATCGGTGGCGGTTTTTTCGCGCCGTGGCCCGGGGTCGCGGGGCTGCGTGCGCAGCTTGATGCCCTATTGCAACCCATCGACGACTATGAGGTGCAGCTGATTGCCTTCCGCCGCTGGGCCAAGGAATGGCATTTCCGGATCGGTGTGCACCACTTGCGCGGCCTGATTGATGCGGCACAAAGCGGGGCCCAATACGCCGATCTTGCCGAGGCTGTGGTCGGTGGGCTCTGGCCTGCGGTTGTGCAAGAGTTTGCGCAAAAACACGGGCCCATGCCCGGACGTGGTGGTGCTGTGGTTGCAATGGGATCACTGGGCGCGGGCTGCTTGCATGCGGCATCCGACCTTGATCTGATCGTGGTCTATGATCCGCAGGATATTGACGTATCCCAAGGGCGCCGGCCGCTTGCGACGCGCCCGTATTTTGCCCGTTTGACCCAAGCGCTTGTCACAGCACTGAGCGCGCAGATGGCCGAGGGGCGCCTTTACGAAGTCGATATGCGGCTACGCCCATCGGGGCGGCAGGGCCCTGTCGCAACGTCTTTGCAGGCCTTCAAGGACTATCAACAATCCGAAGCCTGGACATGGGAACATCTGGCGTTGACCCGCGCACGGGTCATCGCAGGAGATCCGGGCCTTGGCACGGAAATCGAGACCTTCCGGCGCAGTTTGCTCAAACAAAAAGGGCAAGGGCCAAAGGTGCTTGTCGATGTCGCAGACATGCGCCGCAGGATCGCGGCAGCACGGCCCACCAGCGGCGGGTGGGATGCCAAATCAGGGACAGGGCGGTTGCAGGATATCGCCCTGTTTGCCCAGACGGTTGCCCTCAAAGCAGGGGCATCGCTCGGGCAGGTGCCAGCGCAATTGGCCAGTGGTGTCGCGGATGGTTGGCTTGATGCCGCAGACGCACAGGCGCTTACCGATGCTGATGCGCTCTTTTGGAAATTGCAGACCGCTGCGCAATTGCTCACTGGAGGGGCGATGGATTTTGAAACTCTTGGTGAAGGGGCAAGGCGGTTGATCTTGCGTGAAACAGGCTGTTCCACTCTCTCTGGCGTCTTTGACGCCTTGGCAAAAACGCAACAAGAGGTCGAGCGGATCATCGACCGGTATCTGGAGCACTCATGACACAAGACGCAATCTTCGACCCAAAGGGGTTGATCCGCGAGGCCTTTGTGATCGAGGGGATTACAGCACCGGAATGCCGCAGCATCTTCCTTGATTGGGCGCTGGGTGTGCCCGCCGACCGCGACACCCGAAACGAGGTGCAGGCGCTGATTTCCCATTACGGGCGGGCCTCGACCGCATCGCATCCGATGATGTTGACACTACAGGCAGCATTGCAGCCGCCGCCCGCGCCGCGCCGCAGGGGCGGGCGACAAGGGCGGTTCTCTGACTAGCATCAGGGCCCATGGCATCCGTCACGTCCGCCTGTCGGATTTTGGGCGCTGACAAGACGTCATGCCGCATCAATCGTTTATCTATTTGATGGCCTTACAACGCCGATTAGCGCGGTTATCCCTCAAACCCGAAGGGTACGATATTCACTTTGTCACAGCAGCCTGTGCCGCTGGCGGGAGCATCATTCTCGCTATCGCGTCCCAAACCACGATATTTCAAGAAAATTGTGCTGATGCGGCGGATTCAGCAGGGGCTGACGCGTCGGATTCAATAGGTGCTGACCCTCGGGTGCTGCTGTTTTCGGCTTTGGCACCGGTGCGGGCGTGTAACAGGAATACCTGATGTCGTCGCTGCTTGCCTTGAAGCCGTCCGCATCCCTCGCGTGGTGCGGGTTTCCATCAGAGTTTCAAGTACCTTCATGCATGCCACAAACTTGGTCTTCTAGGTCATGCGCAGGGGCTCCTTCAAACTTCGACACCCGCCAGATGCCATCTAAGACTTTGGTCTCATGCGTCCCATCAGCATCGTCCCATAGGCACGTTAAAGATCCTCTTAGCAAGACGGGTAGGCCGGTGGGAGCAGAGATGGTTGGCGGTCTTCGGGTTAGAAATCCTCCCAGATCGGCTCTGCGGCGGCCCCGTTTGCGCGGGCGCGGCGTTG
>CAYGMX010000300.1:0-4257 GCA_964351055.1 uncultured Loktanella sp.
CCTGGTGGGGGTGGCGGTGTCACTGGTTCAGTTCTTTGTAGGCTGCCAGCAAGTCATCAACTTGTTCAAAGAACCGGATGCGATCTCCTTCCAACAGTAATCCGCAGTCGCAGTAGTCCTTAATCGTCGTCGGCGAATGCGAGATCATGATGATCTGGCTTTTTGCCAGTTTGTCCTGAAACACTGCTTTGCTTTTCCGTTTGAAATCTTCATCACCTACGGCGGTAATTTCATCGATGAGATAAACATCAAAATCGATCGCCATGCTCAGGCCGAAGGCCAAGCGCGCTTTCATGCCGCTGGAATAGGTTTTGATCGGCAATCGCAAGGATTTGCCCAGTTCGGCAAACTCGGTCACATAGTCGATCACTTGCGCGGTGTCTTGCCCGTAGATCCGCGACACGAACCGGATATTCTCGAGCCCTGTCATGCTGCCGTTAAAGCCGCCAGAAAAGCCCAGCGGCCATGAAACGCGTGAGGAGCGATAGACATGTCCCTCGTCTGGCGGTTCGATGCCGGCCATCAACCGCATCATCGTGGACTTGCCCGCGCCATTTCTGCCCATGATCCCCACATTTCTGCCGGCCAGAAACTGAAAGGAAAAATCAGACAGAATTGTCTTGGTAACGCCCTTAATTCTATAGGCCTTGCTGACGCGATCAAACACAAGCATCTAGGTGCGCTGCCGCCGAAACAGGCGTTCTCCACACAGGCCAAGCAAGAGCATCCCTGCCCCCAAACCGACCGGATACCACGGGTTCAGAAGCGTCGAATTGTAGTTCGGGTAAAACCCGTGCCGGAACCATTCAACCACATGCAAGACGGGGTTCCACTGAAGAAATTCGCGGGCCTGTGGCGGCATGAGACTGGGGACATAGAAAATCCCCGAGATAAAGAACAAGGGCCGTGTCAGGACCTTTTCGATCTGCGCCCATGTTTCCCAAAGCGACAGGATGACCGCGTTTAAGGCGCCAAAACCAAAACCCAACAAGGCCGTCGCAAGGAATGCCAGAATGAGGTGCCCGGGATGGGCGGGCAGTCTGGCCAGCCCAAGCACCAGCAAGGCCCCATAGAAGATCACCATAATCATTGCATAGGTCGCCGTGATCAAAAGGACCCGCGCCAGAAGCGTGTCAACATCCTTGATGATCGGATAGGTCAAAAGCGCGCGATTGGCATCAAACACCGTCATCAGCTTGTTCGATAGCTCGGAAAAGAACTGTAGTGTCAGAATTCCAGTTGCAAAAAAAAGCGCCAGACTGGACCCGAAAGGCGGCTGGCGGCCAATCAACGAAAACAGAAAGACAAGCAGGCCCACGCTTGCCGTGGGTGTAATGATCGCCCAGACATAGCCGAATGCAGAGCTGCCAAAGGTCGCGCGGGTTTCGCGCAGCACAAGGCTTACGATGACCCGCGCCTGAAGAGACAAAAGACCTGCGGTGCTGACCAGTCTCATGTCAGGTGGTCCCTGACCGAATAGGTCAACAGGGTTGCGATACCCCATGCCGCAACCAGTGCAAAACCGAGGATCAGCATATTGCGCAGGCTTCTTGGGTATAGGGCAGCCTCTGCCGTCTGAGGGCGCTGGTGGATCGCAAGATAGCGCTGCTGACGGTCCGCATCGCGGCGTGCCTGCTCCAACGAGACAAGCGCGGAGGCATAGGCTTGTTGTGCAAGGCTGCGTTCCACCTCCAGCTCTTCATACAAGGCGAGTTGCTGGGGCATGGCCGTGATACCCGTTGATCCCAGAATATCGGTGCCGATTGCTTCGCGCCGTGTTGCGATCTGCGCTGATAGCGCATCGGCATTGCGCAAGAGCGCGACAAGGCTCGGTGCGTTTTCGTCAAGCGTTTGGCGCAATGCCGAAATCCGCGCGTTTACATCGATCAGCCGGGACTCCAGGTTGGCGATAAGTTGTATCTCCAGCGCCGCGCTCGCGGAAGGATCAACAGACTGCTGCGATGCCCGAAAGTCGCGTATAGCGGCAAGCGCCGCGCGCAGCCGGGCCTCCTGCAATGCGACTTCTTCTCTGGCAAAGCGGAGCGCATCGCTGCGGGCATTGGCAGACAATTCGTTGACCAACGACTGGGTCAGCGTCAGGACCGTTGCAGCGATGTCGCGGGCGTTCTGCGGGTCCGGGGCCTGCACTTCGAATGCGATGATGCCCGATGTCGGGTCAAACTCCGTATGAATGCGCCGGTTCCAGTATCTCAGGAAATCCTCTACCGTTGCTTGCGCGTTCAGGCGCGAGAGAAAATCAACCTCGGCAGACGAGAACGCTGCACGCAGGTCATGCTGTTGATCTACCGCCTCAAGAAGCTCGCGGCTGCCCAGATAGCTGAGCACAATATATGAATCTGACGTAGTGGAGCCCGTACTGGCCATGCCGGTTAAGGCGCCGATCCCGTCAACGCCGCTATTGGTATCGATCCCGCGGATCGAGAAGCCTGCGCTGGCAGCATAACGATCGGTGGCAAAGGCCGCATAATACAGACCTGCAGCAAACAGAGGGAGCGCAACAACTAGGATAAAGGACCAAAGCAATGTACCGCGCCGCCTTTTTCGCGGCTGTTGCTCTGCAACATCCTTTGCGGAGGCGTTGGTGAGCGTGACAATACGACCCGTGCTTGCGACCTTGTTGTCATTCGACGTTGTTGTCATCGCTTTGATCCTCTCAGGTTCAGCCAGCCCACGATCACAGCCCGCAACAATTTCCTGTGCCAGCTTCGGGTCGAGGGCCCGGTTGTTGACCATGCTGCAAGATAGTTAACTGCATCTTCAGGTTGTATAAAGCAACGGTTCTGATAGCTAAAGTAGCGCGGATAGGAAATCAGCGCGGCATAGACCAGTTCATCAAGCGCCAGTTGGCGGTTGCGGCGCGGACAAACCAGCCTGTCTTGCGTGAGACCCCAACCTGCATAGAACGGCAAGCCGTGACAGACGACGGTCTTACCTCTGAGCAATGCCTCAAAGCCCATGAGGGATGTCATCGTATGCAATACATCCACGCCGGCAAGAAGTTGCCCTAGCGAAAGCGGCGCAGTCAGAATCTCATCAGCGAGGTCGGCGGCCTCTGTCTCTCCGGCACCATAGCGGCGCAGACCGGCCAGAACATCAGGATGCGGCTTGTAAACGAGATATGCATCTGGGTTTTCAGCACGAACACGGCGCAAGAGAGCGATGTTGCCCACAACCTCGGGGGAACCAAGCCGGATAGATGCATCCGTTTCGACCTGCCCTACCACCAAAAGAACCGGTCGATCAGTGATAGGCCGCTGCCACGCGGCTTTGCCGAGATTGTATTTCGTCAGATCCAAAGCAACGATCGTTTCACGCAATTTTTTCGCACGGTCACGCTGCGCATCGCCAAGCTCTTGCGTCTTCAGGATATTTTCAAGGCGCGATGGCCGGGTCGCATCATAGTAGATCCCGACATCATCGATCACCAGCGAAAGCGGGCGCACAAGATCGGCACCTAATCCGGAGGACCGCAAGAAGCCGTCCTCGATCCGCAGAATAGGGGTATCCTGTACGTTTGGGGGCGGATCGGCGCTGCCCCAGAGAACCACTGCGCCATCTTGCCCAGGGTGATTACGGACCCCAAGAGTCTTACCAAAAACAACATCCGTCCCTTGCAGGAAATCCGCGACGAACGGGCGTTTCCACCGCGAGAAACCCAAAGCAAGAACCTTATGAGGGCAAGCGACGCGGTGACGACGCTGCAATCCTACATGCGCCAGAACGGTCTCTATTTCGCATGTCTCGGGCTTCAGCGGATGGATGTAGCGCGGATAGGTGACCAGCGCTGCATGCAAGAGCTGCTCGAATCGGACAGGTTGCCGCCGCGCAGGCGGTGCGCGCTCATCCTCGGTCAGCCCCCAACCGGCATAGAACGGCATGCCAAATGTACGCACGCACTTTTGCCAGATCAGGGCTTCGAACCCTATTTGTGACGTGACCGTATAGACGACATCGGCCTGCGCGATCAGGCTGACGGGATGGCAGGGATCAGACACCACGTGCACACGGTCATGACGCCGCAATGCCACCAGATCGAAATGGCCTTTGCGGGGTCGGCCTGCCGTGTCGGGGTGGGTCTTGACGACGATCGTATGTTGCGGGTTCTCACGCAGTGCGGCGGCAAGCATTTCGCCAAAACGCGCTGCATCTGCCAACCCGTGCGCAATCGAGGCATCGCCGAATGTTTGATCAACGACCAGAACATAGGGTTCTGCAATCTTGCCCGCATGATTGCGC
>CAYGMX010000301.1:0-4257 GCA_964351055.1 uncultured Loktanella sp.
AGTGAGGCCTTTCCACCACGCCAGTTTTCTTGAATCGATTTCAGGGCGTGTGTCATATGACCTAAGGTTTTGATTGCGCTAATCCTAACCGCCTCACATCACTTGTTCAATTTGAAACAGATCGCCGGACACTGTGCGTCTTGGATCATTCTTTGAAACTGATCCGGACGTGGATGTCCAAGCGCATTCAGCGGCTCAGATTCTGGCGCAAGTCAGGTTCGCCCTGGCTTGTTGCGCGACGGGTCCGGCATCGGCGGAAGGACGCGGTGAGGTGCCACAGGGCCGGACCTGTTCTGCGGACGGGTGTGTGGCAGCAGCCGGACCAAAGCGGCCCTTGCAGGTGGCACATGAACCACGGTTGGAACGATGAAAACCGATCAGGGCGGTTCACAATGCTGCTTCTTGTAAGGCAAGCAAGAGGATTCCGCCCAAAATGTGGGCAGACGCGAGCGGTTGCCAATTTTTCCCGCGTATCGCAGTTGAGCCGCCACAACAGCCACGTGTTAACTGGTCGTGCAGGATAACTAGGGTTCCGCCCGAAGTTCGGGGTCAGGTCCAAGAGTTGTCGCCGTCTGCCTTCAGGTGGTGCGGTACACGGCGGGGCAAAATCCCGGGAGGCTACTGCGCAGGTTTGACCCGCGCTTCTTGTTGCCACCCTCGCGGTCATTCCATTTTGAAAAACTGATGGAGACCGGAAATGATGAAGTTACCAACACTTACCGCGATGGCCCTGCTGATGGCCACTGGCGCTGTTGCACAAGAGCGCACCGAATTCAAAGTCGCATGGTCAATCTATGTCGGCTGGATGCCTTGGGGGTACCTGCAAGATAGCGGGATCATGGACAAATGGGCCGACAGATACGGGATTGACGTCGAGATCGTGCAAATCAACGATTACGTTGAATCGATCAATCAGTATACCGCCGGTCAATTTGACGGTGTGTCAGCAACAAACATGGATACGCTCTCTATTCCCTCTGGCGGCGGCGTGGATACCACTGCGCTGATTGTCGGCGATTATTCGAACGGCAACGACGCGATCATCCTCAAAGGCGAGGGCGATCTGACGACTTTGGCAGGCATGCCTGTGAATCTTGTGGAATTGTCGGTGTCGCATTACCTTCTGGCGCGCGGTCTGGACAGTGTCGGGCTCTCCGAGGCGGATCTGGATGGCGTGATCAACACCTCTGATGCGGATATGATTGCGGCTTTTGCGACCGATGATGTCCAAGCTGTCGTCACGTGGAACCCTTTGGTGTCCGAAATCATGAATGATCCGGCTGCAACCAAACTGTTCGACAGTTCGGACATCCCCGGCGAAATCATCGACCTGATGGTTGTGAATACCGAAACCTTGGCAGCAAACCCTGACTTCGGCAAAGCGCTGGTGGGCGCATGGTACGAGGTGATGTCGCTGATGGCTGCAGGCGATGTAGATGTGCTGACGGCGATGGCCGAAGCCTCCGGTACCGACCTTGCCGGATACCAAGCGCAGCTCGCCTCGACCGAGATGTTTTACACCCCGGCCGAGGCTGTCGCCTTTGCCTCTAGCCCAGCCTTGCCTGAAACAATGGTCGCCGTTGCCGATTTCCTTTTCGACAAAGGTATCCTTGGCGAGGGTGCGCCTTCGGCTGATTTCGTGGGGGTCGCATACCCCGATGGCACAATCACAGGCGATGCGGGGAATGTGACGTTCCGGTTTGATACGACCTACATGCAAATGGCCGCTGACGGCGCATTGTAGGGGACATGCCCGCCGCGGAAACATCTGTGGCGGGCGATTGAAATGCGCCTGATCAACATAAAACCGTCACGCCCGCTTGCGGTGTTCTTGATGTTGTTGCCGTTTGCTCTGGTCTTTATGGCCTATGTCATCGGTTCTGACATCCGGCTGTCCGCAAACCCGCAAGACAAGCTGCTTCCTGCTCCGGGCAAGATATGGGACACGATGGTGCGTCTAGTCAGCGAAGGCGATCGGCGCACAGGCAGCATCCTGTTTTGGCAGGACACCTTGGCCAGTTTGCAAAGGCTTGGTCTTGGTATTGGGATATCGGCCACTATCGGGCTGATCTTTGGGCTGTTGATCGGCTTGTTTCCATTGGTGCGCAGCTTTTTGGCGCAGTTCGTGGCTGTTCTTTCCATGATCCCGCCACTTGCTCTTTTGCCGATCCTGTTCATCGTCTTTGGTTTGGGGGAGTTGTCCAAAGTTGTCTTGATCGTTGTGGGCACTTTGCCCTTTCTGATCCGCGATCTGAGCCAGCGGGTGATCGAGGTCCCCGAAGAGCTTTTGGTCAAGGCCCAGACTTTGGGCGCGTCCAGTTGGGTGATTGCGATCCGGGTGGCTTTGCCCCAAGTCATGCCACGGTTGATCCAGTCGGTGCGCCTGTCGCTTGGACCTGCGTGGCTTTTCTTGATCGCCGCCGAAGCGATCGCGTCCGATGCGGGACTTGGCTATCGGATCTTTCTGGTGCGCCGCTACCTCGCGATGGATGTCATTTTTACCTATGTTATCTGGATCACGGTCTTGGCATTCCTGATTGACTGGGGCCTGCGCTGGGTATCGCGGCGGTTCTTTCCTTGGGCGCAGGAGGGGCTATGAGCTTTGTCAGTGTCAAAGACGTTTTCCAAACCTATGGCAAACGCCCGATCATAGAGCGCGTGAATGTCGAGGTGGAAGAAGGCGAGTTCATTTCGATTGTTGGCGCATCGGGCTGCGGCAAATCTACCTTTCTGCGGCTGCTCTTGGCTCAGGAAACGCCCACCCGAGGCGCTGTCAGCATTGCAGGTGCGGCCCCCGCAACCGAACCGGGGCTTGACCGGGGCGTGGTGTTTCAACGCTACTCGGTCTTTCCGCATCTGACTGTCCGCGAAAATGTCGTGGCTGGCGAAAGTTTTCGCCGCCCTTGGGGCCGCTTTTTTGGCGATGCGCGCAAGGCGGCCGGCGCCCGGGCAGATGAAACCTTGCTGCGCTGCGGGTTGGACCATGTGGCCGACCAATACCCCGCGACATTGTCGGGGGGCATGCAGCAAAGACTGGCGATTGGTCAGGCGCTCGCGGCGCGGCCACGGGTTTTGTTGCTTGATGAACCTTTTGGTGCGCTTGACCCTGGCACGCGGCTTTCCATGCATGAATTCCTGACCGAGTTGCGGGCGCAGACCCTGATGACGGTCTTTATGGTTACCCACGATCTGCACGAGGCGTTCAAACTGGGCGACCGCGTTCTTGTGTTCGACAAGCCGCGTTGGGACCCGCACGACCCGAACGCCTATGGCGCGACGATTACCTACGATTTTGATGCGCGCGATGGCGGCATCCCTTTTCAAACACTCAAGGAGGAAACACATGTTTTGCAGGCTCACTGATCGGACACGGTCGCACTACCCACGCGACCGGATGCCCGTTGGCGTCCGCTATCACCACCCCGATCTGACCAAACTGCGCGGCTGGAAAGCGATGCAGGCAGAAGAAGGCCTGCCAGAGACAGGATGGGATCAGGAAAAGAAATGGGCGCTGCGCATGGGCTTGACCGGCTCGGACAGCCTTGAAGACAAATCCATTCCGACCTTTGCCCGCGGGGAGCTGCCCCATTACGCAGGCATCAATACCTTCCTCAAGGCACCCTATGCAGAGGACGTGACCGAAGTGGGGGACTATGACGCCACAGTCCTTGGTATCCCGTTTGATGGTGGCACGACCTACCGCGCCGGAACGCGGTTCGGGCCGCAGGGATTGCGCAAGATTTCGGCGCTCTACACACCCTATAACTATGAAATGGCCGTCGATCTGCGCGAACAGATGACTTTGTGCGATGCGGGGGATGTCTTTACGATACCGGCCAATATCGAAAAGACCTTTGACCAGATCACGCGCGGTGTCAGCCATGTGGCTTCGTCAGGGTCTTTGCCCATTATGATCGGTGGCGACCATTCCATCGGCTTTCCCTGTGTGCGCGGGATCGCCGAGTGTACGTCCAAGAAAATCGGCATCATCCATTTCGACCGCCATGCCGATATTCAGGAAAAAGATCTGGACGAGCGGATGCATACGACGCCGTGGTTCCATGCAACCAATATGCCCAACGTGCCGGCAAAGAACCTTGTCCAGATCGGGATCGGTGGCTGGCAGGTCCCGCGCGAGGCGGTCAAGGTCGCGCGCGAACGAGAAACCAATATCATTACCATGGGCGACATGGAAAAGATGGGCATCGACAAAACCGTCGAGATGGCGCTCGAGATGGCATGGGACGGGGTCGATAT
>CAYGMX010000302.1:0-2523 GCA_964351055.1 uncultured Loktanella sp.
TGCTGGTTTTCATCGAAAGTCGGATCAAAGACCTCTGCAATCGACACATCACCCAAACCAAGCGGTTCAAGCGCGGCGCGATACTGCGCCACGTCCACCGGCGTTTCCGATTGAGTGCGGATGCTTGTGCCGCCCTGAAAGTCGATGCCGTAATTCAGGCCCTGTATCAGGAACGACGCAACAGCGACGACCATCATGATCATCGAAATGCCCAGCCAGATGCGCGCACGGCTGAAGAAATCGATTGTCGTATTCTCGCGGACCAGTCTTAAGCGCATATCAAACCTCGATTGTCTTGGGACGGGTGCGCGAGAACCAGATCACAATCAGGGATCGGGTGACAAAGATCGCGGTGAAAACGGATGTGATAATGCCAAAGCCCAAAGTCACGGCAAAGCCGCTGACAGGGCCGGACCCGATGGTGAACAGGATCACAGCGGTCATGAATGTTGTGATATTGGCGTCAATGATCGACGACAGCGCCTTTTCATAGCCCAACTCGATCGCGCGTGCAGGGCCTTTGGCGGGCTTCAATTCTTCGCGGATGCGCTCGAACACGATCACATTGGCATCGACCGCCATCCCGATTGTCAGCACGATCCCCGCGATACCCGGCAGCGTCAGTGTCGCCCCCACAATGCTGAGCAGGCCAAAGATCAGACCCACATTGATGACAAGCGCGATATTGGCAAAGACACCGAACAAGCCGTAGCTCAGAACCATGTAAATCAGGATCGCGATGCCTGCCACAATACAGGCGACCTGCCCTGCTGCGATACTGTCAGCCCCCAGTTCGGGGCCGATGGTGCGGTCTTCCAGAAACGTCAGTTCCGCAGGCAAGGCACCGGCGCGCAACAGAACCGCAAGGTTGGTTGCCTCTTCCACGGTAAAGTTGCCCGTGATGATCCCCGACCCACCCGGAATATGGCTTTGGATGGTGGGCGCGGAAATGACCTCGTTGTCCAGCACGATGGCAAAGGGATTACCGATATTTTCAAGTGTATAATCGCCGAATTCGCGTGCGGCAGAGGTATTGAACCGGAAGGCCACCGCAGGCCGTCCGTTCTGGTCGAAATCGAGTTGCGCGTTCTCAAGGTCTTCGCCCGTCACAACAGGGCGTCGTTCCAGCATGTAGAAAAGGCTTGGGTCTTCCAGGTCAGGCACGAGCATATTGCCGGTTCCGGGTGCGGCATCAGGGTCGGTCGTGCGGCCTTCGACGGGGTTGAATGTCAGTTGGGCCGTGGTCCCCAAAAGCGCGATGATGTCATTGGCAGAACCGACACCGGGCACCTGTACCAGAATACGCTCGGACCCTTGGCGCTGGATCGTGGGTTCGCGGGTGCCGACCTCGTCAATCCGGCGGCGGATGATTTCAAGCGTTTGCATGATGGTGCGTTCGTTCATCGCTGCCATCTCTGCCTCGCTGAGCGTGATGGTCAGGATGGACCCATTGATGCGCACATCAATGTTGGAAGCCGCACCGCCGGTAAAGGATGCAACAGGCGACCCCAAACCGCGCACCAGCTCAAAGGCGCGGGTCGCACCCTCCGGCTCTGAAATGCGTACCCTCAATTCGGTGGGCGGGCTGTCTTCGCGGGTTACAAAACCGACTACGTCACGTTCGGCCGCCAATGTGTCGCGCACGGAAGGCCAAAACCCCTCAAGGAACGACGCATGCACATCTTCCACCTGCACCTCGACCAGCAAATGCGCGCCCCCGCGCAGATCAAGGCCCAGGTTCACAAGGCTGGATGGCAGGAAATTCGGCCAAAGAGCCGCATCCGCTGCCAGTTCCGCATTCGTCTGCCCCGTTTCAATGACCGCCATCGCGTCATTGTGGGCCTCGACCCGCCCGTAAAACCCGTTCGGCAGGGCAAAGGTCAAGCCGACGATGACTGTAATCCAGATCATCAGCAGCTTTGAAAACGAAAAATTCAGCATGAATAGCGCCTTTTGCGGCAGATTTTCAGGTTTTTGCCGGTTCGGTCTTGTTCATCACCGTTGCGATGGTCGACTTCACGACACGCACGGTCACGTCTTTCGCGATCTCGACCTCGACCTCGTTGCTCTCGGCTTTCACGCGCACAATCTTGCCCACGATACCACCTTGGGTGATGATCTGGTCACCCCGCCGCAGCGCTTCGAGCATCGCTGCATGTTCTTTGAGTTTCTTCTGCTGTGGTCGGATCAGAAGGAAGTACATGATCCCGAAAATTAGCAGGAGCATTACTAGGTCAGCAGCTCTCATATCCCATCCCTTTTATTATGCGGTGCTTATGCCGCGAAAGTCGCGGCACATTATGTCCGCTCCCCCTGAATGGCAACCGCGTTTGGCCCTGATTGTGGCCAGCTTTGGTGGGATATGGGGGCAGCGGCAAGTGAAAGCAATCACAGAAAGGGATTTGCGGTCAAAAGGCCGCTAGCTGATGCCTGATCCCTGACAATCAGACCGGCGCATAAACCAACTAGACCGGCACCCAGCCTTTGAGGATGGCGAATTTTGCAAATACCAAGATCAGGGCC
>CAYGMX010000302.1:2623-4244 GCA_964351055.1 uncultured Loktanella sp.
GACCGGCACCCAGCCTTTGAGGATGGCGAATTTTGCAAATACCAAGATCAGGGCCACAACGGCCGCAAGGCGCACAAACATAAATGTGACAAGCCAGACACCTGTGGCACCGAGGATAAACCAGTACCAGCGGTCAAAAACCGCACCAAGCTCTGTCGGCAGGATCAGAAATGTTATTTGGGAGATAGGATCGATCTGTGCGCCAAAATAGCCAGCGAAACCGATAGCAAAAAACGTGAGCCCCGCAATCGTAGCTGCCAACTGCGAGACAAAGAACCTAAAATCGTCAACTGAGTAAGAAATAGCAGTAGTCCTGAACGAACGTTAATTTACATTAACTGTTTATCAGAAACACTGCGCAATCAAAAGTGGTATAGCACAATATTTTGCGCAACCCAGTGGTACTCCACGTTTAGCAGAAGCGCGCGGTCCCGATGTGCAGTTTATTGGCCGCCGAAGGCTTGCGTTTGGTGGCACGATGCGTTGGCGCACCGATCGCGACAACGATAAGAAGAAGGGTGATGAGGGCGATGTCTAACATGTTTACTCTTTAATGTTGTGGCACGAAGGCTGTGAGTGGTTCATTCCGATGCCTATTGTTTAGTTTATTTCAGCAGATAAAATAACCTGTACTTTTGGGTAATTCACCCTCCAATTGTGGCCCTTTCGACAAGCTGCCGTCGCACGTCCGTCGCATTAGGCCGGAAAGCCGTATTGCCGACAAATTGTTTAACGCGGCCCGAGCGCTTATTTCATCTTTCGCGCGGTCTGGCGGCACGATTGATTCGACCCTGTGCTGGCGGTGGTTTTGCCATGGCGCAGACTGTGGAGGATTTTCACGGTTCACTTGCCATAAGCAATCGGGCATATCACCCGCATTGAAACCCCCAGCAAGGACCGATGCCATGCATGACATTCGCACAATCCGTGACAACCCCGCTGCTTTTGACGCAGCTTTGTCTCGTCGTGGGATTGCGCCCGTGTCCTCTGTCATCCTTGCCATCGACGAGGCGCGCCGCGCCAAGATACTTGCCGCAGAGACCGCACAGGCCGAAGCCAATAAAGCCGCCAAGGATGTCGGTGCTGCGAAAGGCCGGGGCGATGATGCAGAATTTGAACGTCTGCGCGCGCTGGTCGCCGAGAAAAAATCGCAGATCGCAGCGCTGAACGAAGAGGCCAAAGCCGAAGACGCAAAGCTGACCGATCTGCTTTTGGGTATTCCCAATCTGCCAGACCCGAGCATCCCTGACGGGGTCGATGAAAACGACAACGTCGAAATCCGCCGCCATGGCAACCCGCGCCAGTTCGACTTTGCGCCCGTCGAACATTACGACATCCCTGCAATCCGTCCGGGCATGGATTTTGAAACCGCCGCCAAACTCTCCGGCAGCCGCTTTGTGCTGCTGTCGGGCGCTGTGGCGCGCCTGCACCGCGCGCTGTCGCAATTCATGCTGGATGTACATGTCGAAGAGCACGGACTGACCGAAACAATCACCCCCGTGATGGTACGCGAGGAAATGATGTACGGCACCGGCCAGTTGCCCAAGTTCGGCGAGGACAGCTATCAGACCACCAACGGCTGGTGGCTGATCCCCACCGCCGAGGTCACGCTGACCAATAT
>CAYGMX010000303.1:0-4232 GCA_964351055.1 uncultured Loktanella sp.
ATGGTGCGACGCCCCAACAGGAACAAGGTGAACCATCTGCCTGACCGCAGGACAGGATAGACTGCGGCAGAGACCAGCGGTTTATCGAAAACAAGCTTGTTAAGCCGATTAAAGACCCCCGATGAGCTCGACAGGCCCGCCAGTAAATTGGTGGCGGCAGCACCGCCAACGCGACGGCCATCAAGGTCGACAACCATCCCCTGATCCAGATCAAAGCCTTCATTGGAGAGGGTCGCCCGAATTTCGGGATCGTCGCGCAAATTGACCAGATCAACAGGGCCGACTGTCTCTCTCAGCTTCAAGAGGCTGACATAGCTTGAGCAGAACGGACACTCACCATCATAGAATATCGTTGCTGCCATCTTGAAGATCACTCTCGTCGCGGAATTACTCTGGTTGCCCATACCAGTGCCAATTCCGGATTTTGAGACTGTATTGTGGCTATTTTTCGTCGTTTATAACTTTCCGGTGCGGGATTTGACAAAAAAAACCCCGCCATCTTGCGATGGCGGGGATGAAGTTAGTGCTCGCGGTCCCGACCACCATGGTAGGGTTCGCCGCAGGCACCGGCGGTATCAACTTTGGTGAAACTTAGTGCTTCGCCATCTCGGAGCGGATCTGCTGGCGCAGCAGATCAATGGGCACCTTTTGCCCGTCGCGTTTAAATTGCCAGTACGTCCAGCCGTTGCAGCTTGGCGCGCCTTCAAGATAGGCGCCGACCTGATGGATCGATCCTTTGATATCGTCACCGATCAACGTGCCATCAGCACGGACCTTGGCCTTGTGACGTCCGTTCATGCTCCACAGTTCCTCACCGGGGCGTAGCATGCCGCGTTCGACCAGCACGCCAAAGGCCACCCGTGGCTCCGAGCGTTTGGAAACAGAAACTTCCAGCGCCTCTGTGTCGAATTTGCGTGTGTTCTTGATGCGTTGTTCAGCCACCTTGCGGTAGGCTTCTTCTCTTTCGATCCCGATGAAATCGCGGCCCAGCATTTTTGCAACCGCGCCCGTGGTGCCAGTCCCGAAGAAGGGGTCAAGGACCACGTCTCCGGGATGAGTGGTGGCAACAAGGACGCGGTGCAGGAGTGACTGCGGTTTTTGCGTGGGGTGCGCCTTTTCGCCTTCGTCATTCTTCAGCCGCTCGTGTCCGGTGCAAATGGGCAGAACCCAGTCAGACCGCATCTGGACGCCCTCGTTGAGGGCTTTGAGCGCTTCGTAATTGAAGGTGTACTTGCTGGCTTCTTCTTTCGAAGCCCAAATCAGTGTTTCATGTGCGTTGGTCAAACGCTTGCCACGGAAATTCGGCATGGGGTTGGACTTGCGCCAGACCACGTCGTTCAGAATCCAGAAGCCCTGGTTCTGCAACTCGGCGCCCATGCGGAAGACGTTGTGATAACTGCCGATCACCCAGATCGCGCCATTTGGTTTGAGCAGGCGGCGGGCCGCTGCAAGCCACGCTTTGGTGAATTTGTCATAGATCGCAAAGCTGTCGAACTGGTCCCATGCGTCATCAACCGCATCGACCTTGGAATTATCAGGGCGGTGCAAGTCGCCTTTCAGCTGCAAGTTATAGGGCGGATCAGCGAAAATCAGGTCAACAGAGCCCGCAGGCAGGCTGTTCATCACATCGATGCAGTCGCCGCCGATAATCGTATTGAGCGGGAGCGCTTGCGCACCCTTCGTTTTCGTTTTGATCGTCATAACTTGCCTCTAAGCCCCGGCGGGTGTCCCGCTCTTTGGTTGACCCCAATGTGAGTCAGAGGCGAATCCAAGTCAAAATCTTTATTGATTCAGTCACTTACGTTTTTATCTTGATACAAGATGTTGTGTATCGGCTTGAACGAACGCCTATGGTGCGGGGTCACGCCAAAGCGCTCCAAGCCCAATTTATGTTGGGCTGTGGGGTATCCTGCGTTCTGCTCCCAGCCGTAGTGTGGGAACTGTTGCGCGAGCGCCACCATGTGTCTGTCACGCCACACTTTGGCGACGATGGAGGCAGCCGAAATCGACAGGCTGCGCGCATCGCCCTTGATGATTGTTTCGGCTGAAATCGTCAGACCCCGCGGGATCAAATTGCCATCAATCAGCACATGGTCAGCTTTCTGCGACAGCCCCGCGATCGCGCGCACCATTGCGATGTGGGACGCACGCAGGATGTTGTGGGTATCGATCTCCTCGACCGTTGCCTCGGCCAATGACACATCGGCAACCGCCATGATCTGTTCAAACAGCTGGTCACGCTTCAGGGCAGTCAGTTTCTTGCTGTCGTTCAATCCGGCGGGGATGTTGTGCGGATCAAGAATGACGGCCGCCGCACAGACAGGCCCCGCAAGCGGGCCACGCCCGACCTCGTCAACGCCCGCAACGAAAAGACAGCCGCGTTCTCGGGCGGCCAGTTCGAATAGGAAATCAGGTTTTGTCATGGGGCCAGTGACCAGAACCCGCTGACCACTTCAAGCAAAAAGGGGCAGAGAGCCATGTCCGAACTCTCTGCCCCGTGTGGGTGATCTGATGGGTTACGCATCACACTGCGACTTGTTCACACCATCAAACACCCAAGGTAGCGCGGTAACCGGGGCAAGTGACCGCGCATGGTTACAGCGCCTTAGCGACGCCGATCTGATTGATAGCCCTGCTCGCGCAGACAAAGCGGGTCGTAACCGCGGACAGGCCCCCGAGAGGTATAAAGCTGCACGGCGCAGCGATCAGGGAGCCGGTTGACATGGCGATAGTTCCGTTCGAGGCAGCGCCGTCCGAACAGGCGCTGCTCTCCAAACCGGGTCTCGACGGTGCGCAGGCATTCATAGGGAACAGTACGACGCGCATTATGGCTCTGGTTCTGGTGGTTGAGGTCCGACCAGTTGTTGTTACGGTTGATCCCGTTGCGCTGCGTCGTGTCATGGGCGGGAGTAGACCGATCAGCAGAGCGGCGGTCGCGGTTTTCCTCGATTGCCGCGCCGATCACGGCAACAGCCGCCAACCCGATCAAGAGTTTTCCTACATCCTCGCGGTCCAACCCTTGGGCCGTGACGGGGGTTGCCATAGCGAGCGTCAAAGACAGTGCAGTCAGACCTGCAACAATTGGCTTGAACATCGGTTTATCCTTTCGGTGCATAAGCCACCGGAGTGGCGATGGACCAAAAATGCGACAGAGCCTTGTTGCCAAACAATAACGAGGGATGGTTATGCGATTGCCATCGCGATAACATTGGGCGTTATTGAATATCAGGAAGCCTTTGGATCAGGTGGGCACATGAAACACATTTCTTTCTCATTCATGGCTCTGATACTGAGCACGAGCATCGCACATGCGGCCTGCTACGCCGATTACAAGGCCAAGCAGGACGATCCTCTTCGGCTTCATTATGGAGTAGCCGAAGTGCGCGGCGATTGCTCGGTGTCTTCGGCAGAAGGCCAACTGCGCCAGCGCCTTGCAGGTGATGGCTGGCAGCTTTTGAATGTGCTTGGCGTCTTTGACGACGCCGGGCTGGATGAAAGAAAGGACAGTGCAGGTGAGTACTTCCTCCGCTACTGAAGCACGCGAAATCGGAAACAGGATTGTCGTCGCAGGGATCGGGGCCATTGTCCTGATCCTTGCGATTGCTGCTGTGTTGCTCTTTATCAATCTGCCTGACGCCAACGCCTTTAACATGCGAGTAGAGCGGCTGTTTGTGGAAAACGACAATCTGACCAGTAATGCAGAGATCAAGCTGCTGGAGATTCTGGCAGGATCGGGAACCGCGTTCTCGGATACGCTGGCCTCTTACCGCTTCGTGATCTTTGTGCTGCTGATCTTTGCAACCGCCCTGCTGGTTGCTGCGGTCGCTTTCCTTGTGATGCTGATCGCCCTGAACCGCCGGATGGGGCGGATCGAACGGCAAGGGATCGAAGTGAACTCTCTCACGATCAGTCGCGACGAAAAAGCTGTCTATCTTAACGACTTTGAATTCAAGCTGACGGATGCCGCGATTGAAACGCTATCCGTCCTGGCCGAAGCGCGCATGGACGACGAGGTCTTGACCGGTGCCGAGATCGAAGCCGTCATTTCAGGCCGCAATGCGGTCGACTGCGACGAAGCAGCAGGTGCAACACGGATCAAGCGCCTGCGCGACACATTGGGCAACCAGATGATGAGCGAGCTTCTGGTCAAGAACATCGCACGCAAGGGATATGTCCTTGCGATCGACAAGAGCGTGATCAAAATGATCTAGGACGCGTCGCGCGCTAGGTCC